>JBHLKB010000012.1:0-19951 GCA_048887205.1 Candidatus Hodarchaeota archaeon | reverse complement strand
TAAAATTTTAGAATTTAATCCAAGATAAAAATCAATATAATCAAAGATTAAATCTGGAATTGCCCAATGAGAAAGTTTTTTAAGGTTTAAATTGAATCCAAAAAGTCGGATTATAAACCTAACGAAATTATTGTAGAGGCTGGGGCGTGGAACCATGGACCAGTAATTTTCAAAACTTCTATATCCTAATAAAATTTTCTGGAGTAAAAATTGAATGTTTTTTTTTTTTAATGGAATTACTTGTTCAAATAAGTCTGAAATAATTGATATTATATCTTTTTGATAAAAGTAATAGCCATTCTTAGTATTTAATTTCTTTTGGATTACTTTTAAAGTGTCTTTTGTGTTTAAATTATCCAAATTTATATTTAAGTCGTCTAGATTTAAAATTTTTAGAGATATATTTGATTTACCATATTTTGATAATACTTTTTGTAAGTTAACTACTATTTTTATTCTGTCTCCGTCTATCAATATAAATGTATTGAATTCAGGCAAAAGTTCTTCTATATTTTTAAATAAACTCTTGAGTTGTACTTGATTTAGTAATGCCAGGCTTCCTCTTAAAAAATTAAAAATTGTCGGTTTCGGATAAATCAAAAATAAATCCTTTTCAAATAGTTTTTGGATTAAATCTAATATTCGAATGAAAAACTGATAGAGAGAGATAATTTCAATATTTTCACAATGTTTATTTATTAAATCAATAGCTTCTTTCTTAAATAAACGAATTGATGATATTCGAATTCCTTTCTCTTTCATTATTTGATTTTGGACATTACTTAATACCTCATCTAACCTTTCGATATCTAAGCTTTTAATACGAAGTACATCATTAGAGATAGACTCAACTATCTCATGAATTCCTGCCTTTTTAGTTATATATAAATATGAAGTAATGATTTTTTTCTTTTTATCAATATCAGATATTATAATATCAAGAATATGCTGTTGGTCATTAATAAATTTCGGATACAATATTTCAAAAAAATGATATAAGATATTAGCATTTAGAGTTATTGGGGTCAATGGTATTCGTACATTTTCTTTTAATAATTCAGGTTCTTCTATTATATTTCTTGTTTCATTGAACTTTAATATTTTTAACCAATTTTTCCTAAATTCTTTATTTATCAAATTACTAGAGCCTCTCCCAAATCTTTAATCTATCATTTAATTTCCCCTCAACCCAAAATTTATTTACATTCATAAAGAAATTTAAATTTGGAACATTTTTCTTACCATAGTACTTCAATATTAATTTTAGACTATTAAAAATCCCTGGAGGACATCCAGGTAAATCTAAAATGTTTTTATTTGATTTTTCCTTTTTCAACTTTTTTTCTTTCATAACTTTTTTCTTTACTTTTCCTTTGGTTGTTTTCTTAGGTTCAATAGGAATTTTTCTAAAATTATAGTTTTTTGTGCTATTTACAGCACAATCTCCGAATAGAAGAATATTACTAATATTCTCTGGTTCTATTGGGTTTTCGCCAAACAAAAAAGAATTATTTAAATTATATTTTAGATCTTTTCCCATATATGTCTTCATGAGATTTAGTATATGGTATGCTTGTTTAAAACATCCCGAGCAATAATTACCCGATTTTATTGAAAAATTTTTTATTTGAATTTTTTCTAGATTCGAAACACATAGTTCAATGTCAGTCTTTAAATCTTCAATTTTTTCCCCAAGAACTTTAATATTTGAAAATTCAGCAATTGGAATATTATTCTTTCTTGCTTGTTCTATTAATTCACTATCATTAAATTCAAGATTAAGCACTTGCATAGTAACAAAATCGACGGCAATTGCATCATTTCCAATTATCATTAAACCAGTCTTTTTTAAATTAGAATCTTTATAAATATATGGACCAGCTCCTTCTAACACATAAAATAAATCATTAATAATCAGATTGGGTTGTTTAATTGTAAAAACATCTAAAATATTCGAAATTAGATCTTTTTTATATTGATCGAGGGAAATATAATCTTTATTTCCGCTTTTGCTTTTTTTAATTTCTTGATATTTTGTAGAAATGATGGAATATGAATTTAACAAGGATGAATTAAACCGGAATAAAGGATTTACATTAATTTGGTTAACAGTGATGAATTTATCTGAATTGAGAACTACTTTGGGAATTAGAAATTCCTTATCATTTATTTCAATCTTTATAAGCGAATCGTATTTAATTTTTTTTAGTTGTTCTTGATTAATATCCTTCTTATTATAATCATCACTATTATCTAAAAATGCTAATTCTGCTCCTACTATCTTAAAAAATTCTTCAAGATTCATTAAATCTGATATAGTTTTAATTGGAATTCCCTTCAGAGGAAAACTTCCCAAGTAGATCTTTTTAGCACCTGTTTCTTTACAAGAAGCGATAAGCGCTTCAAGAACCTCAAAATTAGTATTACTAGGAAAACCACTGGGTATATTTAAATTAAGTTTAATAAATACTTGTTCTCCTTCATCAATAAATCTAGAAAGCCCTCCTAGTCTTTCGATTCCTTTTGCAAGACTTTCTTTTGGAGTATTACCTTTACTTACTGTGACTTCTGGTTTCTTTGATTTTGATTGGGCTAACATGAAAAATTGTACCAAAATTCATTTATTAAATTAATAATATCAAATAATGAAAGAATTGAATTTTAAGTTAAGTGATAAATAGGATGTCAAAAATCATTTTAAGCGATAATAGTATCAAAATTCCGTCAGATATAATTGGTATCGATATGGGACAAAGTCTTTCGAAATTAGCCTATTTAAAAGATGATGATTTAAAATTATTATCTTATCCTACTCAAACAAGCATTTCAGATATTAACTTATTTTTAAATTCAAGAAAAGAGCAGTTTAAGATATTTAATTTTACTGGAGGTAAGTGTTTTGAATTATATAAGGAATATTCAAAAGATATTGAAGCAAATTTAATAAATGAATTCGAAGCAAATGTTAAAGGTATCGAATTTCTCCATAATATGGAAAAAAAAAAAGAAATCAAGCGATCAATAATAGTAACTATAGGAACAGGGACATCGATCGTGTTGAAGGATGATACTTATCAACACCTCGGAGGTTCTGCGATGGGGGGTGGTTTCTTTATGGGGATAATAAAAGTTCTATTTAATATTAATAATTTTCAAGAAGCAATAAGAATGGGAAAAAAGGGAAATCGATACAACGTTGATTTAAAAGTTTCAGATATTTATGCTCCTGAAGATAAAAGGGTTGATATTCTTTTCAGAGAATTCACTGCTGCCTCATTGGGTAAAATTGATGAGAATTTTAATGATAAATATTTGAACAAAGAAGATTTTATTAACTCTATTATTTGTTTAATTGGTGAAAATTTAGGTACAATCGCAACAATTATAGCTGAAAAAAATAGCGTAACAGATATCGTTTTTTGTGGAGGTTTCTTAATAGAAAATAAGATTTTGAGGAAAATTTTATCTCTTTTATGCAAAATTAATAAAAAGAAGGCAGTTTTTCTAAAAAATTCTGAATTCAGTGCTGCAATTGGAGCTTTGTTAAGATAAAGTGTGCGCCGATTTGGAGATTTTTATTCATTGAATCAAAATTCTAATAAAAACACTATAAACCGGCGCATGTTTAATTTATATTATTTATTAATTAGTTCTTTATTTAGAAGAATAGAAAAAAATCGATGAAATCTAAGTTAATTAATTAATGAGATTAAGAAATACATAAATTTCTATGTGGAATTTGAATGTTTTTTTAGTAAATCCTCATTTGTTTTTCCCATTTTAATTGCTAATTCTGCAATAATAGCATCCAAGTATACGAAAGCGGCAATTTCAAATTGTGTTCCCTCGGGAGTAAGGACTGCAGTGTCTCCTATTGCCTTATCCCTTTTGGTTCTACCTTTAAGTTTAATAGTTATATCTGCAATTCGGCCTATTACCGTCTCAGGATGACTAGTAATAGTGACTATACCATATGGTTTTACTGTGTTTACATAATTATTAAGTAAACTAACTACAATACCTGTAGTACCAGAACCGGATAATACAATCAAGATATCCTTATCTCTTAACGCAGGCATCGACGCAAGGTTAGTGACTATAAAAACACGAGCACCTAAATGTACTAATCGAGTTGCAAAACATTGTAATATGAAAGCACTTCTACCTGATGCTAATAAGAAAAATCTACGTTTATTTATTAAACCATCATGTACCAAATCAATGAATTTTTTGGTGTATTTGAAATTTTTATCTAGGTGATCAATATTAGCTTTAATATTATTCATGATCAGTTCCATAGATTGAAACAAGATTCGTTTTGTTTCTCCATTAACCGTTAATTCATTAGTTTCAGTCATATTAAGTTTTTACTCAATATTAGTTAATTTTTCTATGTCCAATACTTATAATCTTAGATTTAAAATAATATTTTTGTTTAATAGTTATTTTCTAACAAAATTTATAAAGTCCTTTATCAATACATTCTTTTTGCTGAAAAACCATAAGATCATTGATATTCTCGAAGATTAAGGTTAAATGATTGAATTTAAGTTCAAAGTTCATTCTAAGTTCATCCGTATCATCTATTTATGGTAGTATTTTTTATTATAAATAATTAAAATAAATAAAAAACCAGCAAATTAAGTGTTTATTTAAAATGATTCAAAATTACTATCTTTCGTCACTTTATAATTTCCTTAGATTTACAAAATCAATTTCTTCATAGTTATTATGATAATGGTGAGCCTGATAGATATTTTGATGATTTTGAGATAATTATAAAGAAAAAAGACTTATTTTAAAAGGAAATTACTTCACTACAGAACGTATGTGCATAATTGATTATATTGTAAAAAAATTATACAAAAATGTTTAAAAATGAATGAAGAAAAATTAACTAAACATAAAATTGAAGGAAATCTTCTAAGTCCTTTACCTGTAATTTTGGTTGGAGCAAATGTTCAAGGTAAACCCAATTATTTGGTAATTGGCTATTGTTGTCCATTTGACTTTGGAAACTATATTTTCTTCAGCATAGCCAAGCAGCGTTATACTTCAATCGGAATTCATGAGAACATGACGTTTAGTGTAAATATCCCTTCTGAAGATCTTGTGGAAGAGACAAATATTTGTGGAAATGAATCTGGACGTAATATTGATAAGAGCACCATCTTTGATACCTTTTACGGAGAATTAAAAACAGCTCCAATGATTCGTGAATGCCCTATAAATATAGAATGTGAAGTACATGAAATCCTCGACTATGATCGCAATGAAGGAATCATTGGCAGAGTTGTGAAATCATATGTGAATAATCAGTATACAATTAAAGAAGATGGTGAAATAATACTAGATTGGAGGAAGATTCATCCCATTATTTGGGCTACAGGTGGGGATTTTAACTATTATAAACTTGGTGAAAGGCTCAAAGTTGAAGATTTCTAGGAGAGTCATGTGAAAATTAAAAAAAGAAAAAAAAATTTAAAAATATTTGTTAAGTAGCACTTGCTTCTTTATTTGTATTTAATTGAAAGAAGTAAGTCATTCTTTGTTATTTTCTTTCGATTCGCGTGCATTGTAAATGTTCTTGCTTGTTCAGTTAAAGCGCTAGCAGTTTTTTCTAAATGATCAATTAATAAATCAACTGCATTTCGCGCAACAATGCTCGCACCTTGCTGTTTCATTAATCTCCTGATGGGTGACCACGCGAACGAATGTTTCTTCTTTGCCATAATTAATTCCTCCAATATTTTTAATTTAAGGATTAAAAATATAAATTTTTAACTTTTTTTGAAGTTATTTTTAAAGTTTCTTAGATAATATAATGTCTGAAGGGTTATTTAAATGTTATGGCGAATCAGAAGAGTCTCAAGAGTTAAATGAAAAAAAAATCACGACAAAAAATTTTTGTTCTAAAAAATTACTCATGATTTATGATCATTCAATGGTTGATCACACTGAAGATATGAAATGTTTTTATTGGTATCACCCTTATTCAAATATTAATTTTGATAAAATGGCTTTTTATCTTGGTTTCGCTATGATTCATTGGCGAATTAGTAAAAATATAATCAAATAAAGTGATCCTTAACAAATGTTAATATCAGTAAATATCTGATCATATAATGGTCAACCATTCGAAAAAGATGAGTTAACTTTTATAGAATCAAAATTATTCAGATAGGCATATTGATTAAATTTTCATTAATATTTGTTTTGCTATGATTTAATGGAGAATTAAAAAATTTTTAATTGAAATTGATAAACATTATTGAATCTGATATTATTATTTGTCCGATCATATCAATTAAGACATAATCGAATTAAGAAGTAAAAATTAATTTCAATTTAGAGATCATACAAATAAATAAAATATTTAGTATTCAAATATATCGGATGAGGATAAAAAAGCTTTATTTTTAGAGGATAAAGATAAAATATTATAATTTTATAAATTAAAAGAAAAATTTTAATTAATTCTAATTATTTATATTATCAAAATAGTTCCTAATTTGAGTAATAAATCCTAAAAATTGTATGAAAGTATGTCTCAACAAATAATAGTTCCTGGCGCAGTGGGTGTAGCTATCAAATGTAAGGATGGTGTTGTGCTTGGAAATGACCGGAGAGCAACATGGGGGTATACAGTAACAAATAAATCAACAAGAAAAGTCTTTAAAATTACCGATTATATCGGATTAACCGCTTATGGGTTGATTGGTGATTTCCAAATATTAGTGAGAATCCTACGAGCACAGGCTAATCTCTATGAATTAGAAACAGGAGAGCGAATCTCTACAAGAAGTATGGCAAAATTAGTATCGAATTATTTATTCTCACGTAAAATGGCACCTCTTTATACAAATTTAGTTGTTGCTGGAATCGATAAAGATGGACCAAAACTCTATACTTTAGACGCACTTGGTTCACTTATGCCAGATGATTTCGCTACAGCAGGAACAGGAATGCTTATGTCTATTGGAATATTAGAAGCAGATTATAAACCAGATATGACTATTGCGGCGGGTGAAAAGTTAGTCGAAAAAGCAATCAGAAATTCAATTAAACGAGATGCAATGACAGGAAATGGAATTGATATATTAACCATAACTGAAAAGGGAGCAGAAGAAAAATATCTTGAGATAAAAGAATTAGGAGAATAATTCTTTAATATACTTATTCTTAAATTTTAAAATGATGACTTCTTAACCAATAAAAATTTATTTTATAAAAGGCTTCTAACTATTAAAGACTTATTTGTTGATGACAGGTTGAATCAAATTGAACTTTTTGGATAATACTTTCGGTGAGACTAGAGAAATTAACAGTTTTACAAAAAATGAGATTTTTGAAATTAAAAATTCTCTTATGAAATTCAAATCAGAAAAAACTGAAGAATCTGAAATATATAATTATTTAAAATCAAAACTGCAAGTTTCTTCTGAAGTCTTTGATTTATACTCGAGTTATTTGAAGGATCTGAAAGAATTTATAGAAATACATTTATTACCTTTTGAGGATTCACATTATTTTTATTTAAAAAACGAGATTTTAGATGAGCTAAATCTTATTTCAAATAATTTAAAGAATCTTGGCTCAAATACAAGGAATATTAAAAGATTTATTAAAAATAAAACACAATTAGATGAGTTTTTGGCAAGAATAGATAGACTTCTTGAGTTAAGTGATAATCTTACTTCTGAAATAAACCACTCTCTAAAAGAAATTGAGAAAATCTATAATGATGATATTTACCTCTGGAGTGAAATAAACAGAATAAAGAATTTAAATTTTAAATTAAATGAGATTCCAATTACTTTAGAAAATTGGAATGAAATAAAGGATCTTTTTATATTTATTAAAAGTTTAAGTGATTTGTTTTCAAGAAAACGAAAAAGAGAGAAAGAAAATTTATTAACATTTCGCTTTGATGAAGTCTATCAATATTTTTTATCTAAAGACGAGGGCAAAATTAGATACTATTTGGATTTGCTTCATCTTTTACATAATAATAAAATCTTTGAATTGTATACAGGAGAAGAATTTATTAACATACTTGAAAGAAAAGAAGTTATCCAAAATTTAAAAAAGTTTATACGTCCACTGGTTAAGCAATTAATAGAAGAAAAGTTACACGATATCTTATTTGAGATTGAGGATTTTAACTTAAAGGAAAAAGATTTGAGTATTAACATAAAAACTCTAAAAGATCAAAAGCTTAATATATTTTTACCAAAGATAGTAAACTATTATATTGTTGGTTTGGAAAAGAAATTCCAAGAGAAAATTCACGATGTTATTGAAGCAGAGAAATTCGAAGAAATAGCGAATTTTTATTACCAAAAAATAGATGTTTTCTGGTCAAAGGTTAATGAAATTGAAGATTGGGTATTAAATGTTGAGAATTTCCTAAATCCTTATGAAAATATTACAGTAACTCTGAGAAAAATATTTTCAAATGTGTCTTCTGAAATTTATCGTAGAAAAAATGAATATTTAACCTTTATTAAAACAATTAAAGATGAAGAACTAAGAGTTGAAATAAGAAAGTTTGTATCTGATAAAATCTCAGAAATGAATGATTTAATTAGAATCTATGAGGATGAAGCATCAATAATAATTAAAGAAGAATTTCCACAGCTAAAAAAGATTAAAGAAATTTTAAATGAATATTATATCAAAATTAAGAGTATTAAAGATGCTGTTTTTAAAAAATTAGATTCTGTGAAATCAAATGATATAGATATATATCAGGTAATAAAATTTTGGGAAGATAGCATAAATCGTAAAAAACAACAATTAACATTTCTCATATCACTTCTATTAAATAAATTGTTTAAAACTTTCAAAGATTTAATTGATAAGGAGGGAATTTTATTCGCTACTATTACTGAAATCACCGAACAAACAGAAAATTTTGAGGGTTTGCCTCTTAATTTTGCTTTATCATCATTTTTAGCAGAGAAGTTAACAGAAAATGAATTAAAAGAAAGAATTTCAGAAATAAAGGCGAAAATTAATCAATTAAATAATTCTTTAGGACTTTATCAAGTAGAAGTATCAAAATTAGAGAAAATTCTAGCAAATCGGGTAAAATTAAGGAAAGGAATTTCTGATTCAGACGTCCAATGTACCGTTTGTCATACTTATATAAATTTTGCTAAAGATAAAGTAATTACTTGTCCTTTCTGTGCAAGTACTTATCATTATTTATGTGTTGCATTCTGGCTTTCTAAATATAATTCATGCCCAATGTGCCAAAATCATTTTCTTGAACCTCATTCAGAAATGTTTGAAAGTGGAGAAGATCAAGAATTAGAAAGATTTTAAATTAATTCACTTGGAATCTATTTTAATAAAATTTAAAACCTTATTTCTTCTCACTGAGAAATTTTCATCTAAAAAAAGAGTTGTAGCATGTAAAGGACTATTATTATACTTATGGCAATGAGTATATCTTAGTGACCAATGCTCTATTTTTGACATATATCTATTTTTAATATATCAATATCTTTACCATATATCCTCCTTCTACAAACAGGACAAATTGTGAGTATTTTTTTTATCAAATATGGACAATTTTTAGAATTTAGAGATATTTCTTCTATAAAAACCAGATAATTGATTCTTATTAAATTCTCAGCTAACTTTTTCAAGAAACTCTTATATTGCAATACTAAAATATCTAAATAATATTGAGATCATATATTTGGAGGAAAGAAAATTATATTAAAAAATAAGTAAATGCCAAAAATAATCATAAAAACACCACAAGCAATCAGAACATATTTATAAACCTTAGGATTCAAAGATTTACCTCCATAATAAATAAAAAGGGAAATTGGAACATACCATACAAAATCACCTAATTCATGTCCAAGAAAGAACAATAAAAGTCCTAGTGGATTTTGAAATGAAACATTTAAATTAATCATTAAAGTCAAGCCTGTAACTGCCCACCAAAATTCCCAATAAGGATTAGTTATTGAATAAAAAATGCCTCCAATAAAACTATTACCTTTAAAACTATTCACGGTTTGTTCATCTATATTAAATTCTACTTCATGCTGCTTTTTGTATACTTCTCTTATCGTGAGAAAACCGAAGATTATCAAACAAATACCTCCGATTATTCCGATTATTATAAGAAATATAAGATTTTGAAAAAATATAGAAGCTCCAATTAATAATAAGATAATTAAAGAGAATTCCAAAAGAGCATGACCTAAAACAATAAAAAATCCAGTAAAAGGATTTTTACTCTTAAACGACTTATAAATTGTGAATGTTAATACTGGTCCAGGAGATAAAGCACCAGTAAGAGCAACAATAAAGGAAATAATAAAGATTTCAATCATAATTATTTAAACTGAAGTCTTTATCCTAATAACCATCTCATAACTGCAAATATAACTATTACAATAACTAGAATTGGTATAATTAATAGTAAAACCCATAAATATGCTCGAAAAAATCCCCTCCTAAAGGTTTTAAGTCCATCTTCCCACTTTTCTTGCGTCTTTTCTTGCCAATTTTTGATATCTTGACTAATTTTTTTCTTATGAGCATCCCATTGTTCTTTTGTTTCCAGCCTTCGTTGTTGCATTTCTGTATTCCATTTATTAATCTTGTTCTCCCATTCTTTTTTAACTCCATTAAAGAATTTATTTATTTTTTCTGTATTTTCTTCCCATAATTCTTTATTTTTCTTTGATTGATCCTCTAAAGAAGTCCTAAAATCTTCAAATCCATCTTTGATCCCATTAATGAAGTTTCGCCAACCCTTTTGAAAAGGCTTTTCGGTTATTTTTTCTTTTTCAGATTCTTTTAAATTATTTTGATTACTCATAATTTTTTGTTAATTTATTTTAGTATTTAAATTCATTAATTAAATTTGATTTACTTTCTAAAATTATTTATTCATGGATAAGATTCTTTATAATTTTTGAAAATTGTTATGTTTATTATGGGTTTTAATATTATACAAAAAACACCATTATACAATGCATTTTCAGATATTGGAAAGAGAATTTTTCTTCCAGAGGGTATTTTTTATTGGTCTGGAAGGGCGAAAAATGAAGCGGAATTAAATAGCACAATTGGTGTGGCTTATGGATTTGAAAAAGATTTTATTGATGGGGGAGAATCTGAGTGGTTGCCTTGTTATTTAAAAGATATTATGGAATATTCTAGTCTTTCTGTTAAAGAAATTATTCCATATGCTTCCATCGGCGGTTTACAAGAGACAAGAAAAATTTGGAAAAATTGGATAATTCATAAATCATTATACAGTGAAAAAGACGAGGCTTTATTATCGAGATTAGATAAATATATAACTACTCCAGTAATAACTGGAGGTGTTACTAATGGAATTTTCCAAAGCTGTACTCTTTTTTTAAATCCAAATGATTACATTATTGTACCAAATAAGAGATGGGGTAATTACGATAATATAATTAGTAAATTTTTGAGGGCGAAAGTAAAAAGCTTTGATTTTTTTGAAAAAAATGAAATAAATATTGAGGGTTTGAGAGTACGGATTAAAGAAATTGCCAAGATTCAAGAAAAGGTGATAATATTATTAAATTTTCCAAACAATCCAACTGGATATGTTCCTACAGAAAAAGTGGGTTTACAGATTGTTTGTATGCTAAAAGATTGTCAGAATAGCCTCAAAAAGCCTATAATTATTTTGGTTGATGATGCTTATGAGCCATATGTTTATGAAGATAAAGTTCTAAACAGATCTATATTCTATGATCTTCATCAATTAGATGAGAATGTAATCCCTATTAAGTTAGACGGAATAACTAAAGAACTCTTAATGTATGGAGGAAGGATTGGTTTTATTACTTTAGGTATTAAACCTTCTTGGATAGATAATAATGAAGAATTGGAGATATTAAAGAATGAATTACACAATAAATTTGAAGGTTTCAATCGTGCAACAATATCAAATTGCAACCATTTCTACCAAGCACTTACAAAGAAAATCTTTCTAGCGAAGGGTATAGAACAGCTAATTCAATCAAGAGATTCAGTAAAAAAAATACTTAAAAAAAGATATGAAAGCATTAATTTTGAGTTAAGAAAGGTAAAAAATCCAAATATATCAATCGATCCTAATTCGGGTGGATTTTTTCTATTTGTTAATTTAAACTCTGATAAAATTAAAGCAACAGAATTCGCAGATCGCTTATTAAAAGAATATAAAGTAGGAATTATACCAATTGAAAAATTAGACGAAAATGTAAATGGAATACGTATTGCTTATTGCTCTATAGATCTAAATAAAATACCAGAATTAGTAAAAAGAATTGAGTTAGCCCTAAATGATTTTTAGATTATTTATTTCATCATGTCTAAAGATAATAATATAGTAATATTATCTAATTTTTCATCAAAATTTTTATAAACATAATTTTATAATGTAATTAAAAAATTATTTAAAAAAATTAAAAAAGTGAAAATTAAAGATGAAACTTTTTCTAATTGAACAAGGAAATTTAAAGGAAATCAATAAACCCATCTTTTCTAGTGGAGATGTTTATCTAGTGGATGATGAGAAGACAATCTACGTTTGGATTGGTAACAAATGTTCTGTTGATGAGAAAACTGCTGGAGCCGCTCAAGCAAGGACACTCGATCAACAACGTGGTGGTGCTGCCAAAATAATTACAGTAGATCAAGGTCAGGAGCCAAGAGAATTTATGAAGGCGATTAATCCAATGGGTGCAATGAAAATTGTAGAAAAAAATTACGCTAAAACATTACTTAAGGATGTAACAACTGGAGATTGGGCCGGTTTTACAGAATGGAAAAATGTTTTATATCGTGTCTCCTCAGAGGAATTCGAGGATATCAATGCTATGAAAATGATTCAAGTCCCATTTAAAAAAGAGTCTTTGGAATCTGAAGATTGTTTCATTGCTGATTTAGGCAATAAAGTATATATTTGGCAAGGAAATACTTGCACTGTGAAAGAACGTGTCAAGGCGGGTCAATGGGCACGTGCTATAGATGCTGATAGGGCGGGATTACAACAAGAAACAATCTTTGAAGAAAGTGATGACGCAGAATTTATAACAGCTTTAAACAGAGGTGAAGATTATAAGGAATCTGATGCTGTCCAATTAAAAGCAGAATCTGTGTTAGAAGGAGAAGATGAGGATGATAGAAGAGCAAAAGCAATCCAACCAGAATTTAAATCAGAGGTTAAAGAGATTTCTCCAGAAGAAGTAAAAGCAGATATTTCTGAGGTAAAAGCTTCAGGTGCTGCCCCAGGAATACCAGGAAGAACTGATACCTCCATAATAACAGTTGAAAAGATAGAAGGACGTAGAAAATGTCCAGAATGTGATAACGATAATCCGCTTATGATTCACGAAAGTGTAGATAAATCTAATATTATACTTGATTACCCCAGAGTTTACGGTAAGAAATACCGATGTGGTGAATGCGGGGTCCAGTGGCGTGAAAAATAAGTTATTATTTTAAATTTTATTTTTTCTCTTTTTTTAAATGTTTTACCATAATTAATAAAATAATTTTTATACCAATTATGATTTATACATATCTCTACGCATTAGTTTAATCTTTTTTTTAAGTTCAATTATTTCCTTATTTTTTTCTTCGAGTTCTGATTCTAACTTTATTTTTTCATCTTTAAGTTTTTGAATATCGTTTAATATTTCTGTTTCCATTTGATGTGATTCTTGTTTTTCATTCTGTAATTTTTTAAAATTTTCTTTTAAGCTCTCAATCTCTTCTACTCGATCATCAAGCATGTTACGCATATTTGCTAGTTCTAATTCAAATTTTCCTGTAAGGTTGCCAGATTTTTTATGAGCTTCTTCTAATTTTTGTTCAAGATGTTCTACTAATTCCTGATTAGTTATATTTTTTTGTTTTAGTTCTTCTATTTGTACAACTAAAGTTTTATTTCGTTCTACTTTTTTCTCAAGATCTTTCTTGATTAAATTGAATGTTTCTAGTTGTTGCTGAAGATCATGAATTTTTTGATTAGCAGTTTTCAAATTATTTTCAATAGCAAAAATTTCCTTCTCTTTTTCTGTTATAATTTCATCTTTTTTTTCTAAAAGGACTTCAACTTTTTCAAACTTTGATTTTTGGATTGAATCATTTTCAAGATATTGTAATTGTTCTTTTAATTCTTTAATTTTTATATCTTTTTCATTCAATTGGTTAATCAAATCCTGATTTTTAGTTTGATCTGATTGAGTTTGCTCAATTTGAGAAGATAGTTCTTTAATTTTTTCAATTTGATCATTGATAATTTTGTTTAATTCAATAGATTGCTCATCTAATATAGACGTTAAATTTTCAATTTCATCATTTTTGTTTTCAATGGTATCATATAATTTTTGAATAGCCTGGCTCTGATTTGCTTTATCTTCTGCTTTTTGAGATAGTATATTAATAGATTCTTGTAAATTTTGTAGTTTTTCATTTTTTTCATTGATCTCTCCTATTAATCTCTTGTTCTCTTCCATAAAAAAGTTAAGTTGTTCCTCGAGTTTATCGTCCTTTTTTAAGGGTTCTTCTTCTTCATCTTTTTCTTCCACCCAACCCAGATTTTGGAGGGCATTTACAATTGATTTATCACTATCTTCCTCATGACCTTCACGTTCGTCTGACATATATTAAAAATCACCATTCGATCTATTAAATTTTTTTATAATTTACTAATATGATTAAAAAACACCGTTATATTAAATTTTTTTTAAAAATACATATTTTCTATCAAGAAAAAATTTTGTCAGATACCCAATAATAAGTGCGATAATAAAGCTTATCTCAAGTGGTGTATTGAGAAAATTAGTTAACAAAAATTGAATTCCAATATTTTCAATAGTGGTTAATATAGCAAAACCAAAGTATTTAATAAATTCTATTGAAGTCTCTTTTAATTCTGTTCCAGTCTTTTTAAAAACTATAAATTTATCTAAAAAAAACTTAATAATATATGTAATACCAACAGCAAATATAGAACCAATCAATTCTGGCATATTAAATGGCTCAGTTGAGCAATAAAATACATACAAAAATCCGCTTGTCCCTATATTTTGACAAATAAAAGGTGCTACTACTAATTGGTTTAATTTTTGAATTAAATAATTTAATCCAATCATAGCTGCTGCAAATATAAAATAAAGAATCATCTGTCTTTTAATATCATTATCCTCAAGCATACTTACCACATTTTATTAATTATTTAATTTTTCTCCACAATGATAACAATATTTAGCAATTAATTGGGTAATTTCTCCACCACAGATGGGACAATATCTTGTTTTTATATTTACAGAATTCTTATAAGTTGAAGGTTCCGTTGATCTTTCTCCAAAATTTTTTTTATTAGATTTAATTGTTCTAAAAGAAAAGGGTAGGAAACAAATAAGTGGTATAAAGAAAAAGAAATCAACCATTATTGATAAAATTAGAAAAAATATGAATAATGCAATGAAAATTAGATTTAAAATGATATTACGGTTCATTGTCATTTCGAATTAAAATAATTCCTTTATTCTTCAATTCTTTCTTTCCATGAATCTTTTCTTGCAGGAGAAATTCCATTTTTTCCTTCAGAATCATTCAATTGATATTGGGGGCTAGAAGAAATTTGAAAACGAGGTTCTTGACTTTGGTAAGTAGGTGATATTATCGACATTATTTCTCTAAAAGAACTCTGTGTTTTTGTTTCCTTCCCTATGACTTTTTTATAGATTTTTTTTACCCCATATATTAATAACGAAAAACTTATAGAAAAAATGATGTAGATAGCTATCCAACCATCACCAAAAAATAAAAGTGGAAAAGGTAATAATCCTTCATAAGGACTGTAAAAAATTCCTAGAATAGCAAAAATACCGATAAAAACCAAACATCTCAGACACATAGGCACTAATTGCTTTTTCATCATTAATTTCATAAACTGGGTTGATTCTTTTTGTAATTGTATCATCATTTGAGGATCACCTAATAACTGAGCATTTCTCATTCGTTCTTGGAGATTCAAGGCTTTTTGCCTCATTTCTCTTAAAACTTCCTTTCTTAATCCTAGGATGTAATTAAGAAACATCCCTAGCGCTATCATGCCAATGGTTATAAACATTATTTGAATAATAATAATTGCGTTTGACATTATACTATCACTATATTAGGAAAAACATATTTAAAATTAAATTTTTTGAATTATCATCAAAATTTAATTAAGGAATTAAATCCTGCTGAGAAAATCAAATTTAAGCAATCTTATTAATTATCTCAACTTACCCTCTATAAATCCTTTAATATATTTGGCGTAAACTGTTTTCCAACGAGTTGGGATTGATGATGCTATAGCACAGCCTAAACGGCAGTTTTGACAAAAGGCATAATTATCATGCATTTCCATTATTTCTTTTACTTTATGGGAATTATAAATTGTAGATATGGGGAATTTTAAAGCATTAAAGCTTACAATTGGATGAATCTTACAAGGATAGTTAATAAATCCATCATGACTTATAAATACATAAGCCTCTGCTACATGGCATCGTAAAACCTTTTGGTTATAATGCGGAAATCCTCCAAAACCTCCATGTTCAACTACTTCAACACTAATGTGATCAGTTAAAACATTATTATATTTTTTTCTTAATGCTCGCATTAGGTTTGCCCAATCGGATATATCTGGTATCATTTCCTTAATATCTTGAATCTGATAACTCTTATTAGGGAAATCTCTTATTATATCTTCACATGGATATAACTCAATTGAACAACCTAATTTCTCGGCTAGTTGGCAAATATCATCTAAAAGATTAATATTATCTTTCATAACAACTGTACTGATAATAGGTTTGATATCATGCTTATTAAGTAACTTAATAGATTCAATAACTCTATTAAATACTCTAATTCCTCTCATTTTATCATGTAATTTTGCTGTAGGATAATCTAATGAAAGTAAAACGTAATCTAATCCTTCAATTTTATGTTCTTTAAATAGTTTAGGTAATAAGTATCCATTTGTGGCTATTCCATTCATGAAACCATTTATTATGCCTGTATGGTAAATTAGTTCTGGAAGATCTCTCCTTAAAGTAGGTTCACCACCAGTAAAAGAGAGTGCTAACACTCCTAAATCAGCTATCTGATCTATTAAAAATTTAATTTGTTCTGTAGTCATATCAGTACCTAAAATGGATTCAGGCAATGAATGTATTGAACAAAACGGGCATTTTCCATTACAACGTAAAGTTAATTCTATCTGAGCCGAATAAGGAATCTTTCGATTAGTGATATTGTTTAAGATAAAATTTTTAATATATTGAATCCATTTGTTTATTCTCATTCGAGGAATTTATTACACCGCAACTATCTTGTGAAATTTCTATTTAAGATTTTAAAGTATAATGGAATTAAAAATCTAACTAAAAGGAATTATAAAAAGATTTCTTTAAAAAAAACTCATTGTTTTTATTGGCTATAAATCAGATTAAAAGAGTTTATTCAAAATTAAAAAATAAAAGAAAAGGATTTGTATTGAAGTATTAAATTTCAGCACCGCATTTCTTACAGATATATTTTTTGGCATATATTTTAACGCCACCCATTTGATGTAGTACTTGCGATTTATCTTCAACTGTGTTAAAAGCAGTCCCTCCACACTCAGGACAGATCCTCCTACCTTCAATAGGAGGTTTTTCCCTTAATTTTTCTTCTATTTCCTGTTGCTCAACAATTGTCGAAGGCTTAACCCTGGTAACAGAAGAATTGGGGACAGCTGAAAGTGTTGATGTAGGTGTTGGTATAGATATTGGAGTAGAACTTTCAGAAGTAGATAGCACAGGCTTACTTTTTACCAATGCGTCGAGTTTATTGTTAATTTCTTCAAGTAACTTTAATACTTTTTCTTCAAATTCAGACAAAAAATTCTCCTCTAAAATTTTTTATAAAAAAATTAGTCTATTATTTTTAAAAATTTAATCTAAGTTCGATTTTAAATATTTTAGTAAAATGAAAGTATATAAAAAATCAAAGTATAATGAACTGACCAAAAATTGCATCTTAAAAACATAAAACATTGGTTTTTAGTCATTTAATAAATTCTTCTACATTTCTCATACTTTTCAAGATAATCGAGAATAGACTCTCTAATCTCAACTGCGGGGGATATAAATTTAGTTTTACTTACATAAGAAATGGCATCCCTCCAGCTCCAAGTGGGATTTTCCCTCAGAAGCCATGCAATAATAATACCCGCTGATCTCGAAATACCCATTGAGCAATGAACCAAAACACTTCTATTATTTTTTATATGCCTATCGATAAAATGTAAGATTTCCTCTAGATACTCATGTGGTATATAAAAATCGTCTGGAAATCCCTTATGTAAATAAGTAAAACCTAAATGTGTAGGATTGTAAAGATTATCTTCCATTAAGTTAACGATTGCCTTAATTCCTCTTTCCTTTATCTTTTTAAAATTTAATCTAGGCCAATAAGCACCAATATATAAGTTTTTATGAATTTTAAATATTTGATCTAACTCAATAACTAAAATCTACCTTTCAAAGCCAAAAAATTAACATTACATGCATATTAAACTTATTAAAGATAGTGAAATATAATATCTAAAAACTAGGATTTGATTTCATATTCTCCTATTCTCTTATGATTAAGTCTCTACTTGCAATGATATTGATATCAAGTCCTAATACATTTTCTATGAGAACATCTCCCATTTTAATAGGAGCTTCAATTTGTCGACGAGCAATTTCTTTTAACGTTTCTTTTAATCTATCTTTCGGAATAGGTTTACTAGATCTGACTGGTATCAAGGGTAAAAATCCGTTATCTACACGCATTGTTGTAGTAAGTATTCTTCTAGGAGATATAAATTCTTCTCTTGAATATTCTTCTCCCCTCTTACAAGAATGACCTTCAATTATCAATTCTCCATTTAAATTCTCAACATGAACCATACATCCTGTAGGACATACTATACATCGAATATCTCTATATCCTTCTGGAATATCTGACTTTGGCATTCATTATACCTCTTAAATTAACTTTCTTCAATTAAAACTTCTGGCCGAGGGATTACTTCAATTTCCAGTTTTCTACATTGTTCCTCTATTTGAAGTTCACCTAGGTTTAATTTTAATTCAATCATTTCGCTCGGGATAACGTATCTCCTCTTTTTCTTGAAAATAATCTTATTTTTGTCATCTTTAAATTGAATTACAAGTCTGCGATCTGGTCGCTTAACTCTAAATGTAAAAATAATGTCTTTAGATAGATCATTTCTGTTAATCAATTCGGGCTTTATATAATTAACATTTTCACCTGGAGTACATTTTATTTGGTCTTTTTTTTCAATTTTTTTACCATATCGTTCATTAACGTATTCAATAGCATTTAAACCTGCTCGTTTTGCTTCAGCAGTCACTAAATCAACCAAATCATGAACTTGTAGAACGTTACCACAGGCAAAGACTCCTTCAATCGTAGTTTCCAAATTATTATCTGTGACAGGTCCCCCCATTTGTGAAATTTCCGCTCCTGCTTCCCTTGTTAGTTCATTTTCAGGGATTAATCCAACAGATAGTAAAAGTGTATCGCATTCGATAAACTTATCAGAGCCTATAACTCTATCAAAATTCCTGTCTACTTTTGAAATGGTAACCCCCTTAACTCTATCCTTTCCATGTATCTTTGTTACTGTATAACTTGTGATTAATGGAATTCCATAATCCTCTAAGCATTGTACTTCATTTCTTATTAATCCACTTACATAGGGTTGAATTTCAACAACTGCTTTAACTTGACAGCCTTCCCAAGTCAAACGCCGTGCCATAATCATTCCAATATCTCCACTTCCTAAAATAACATAAGTTCTACCAGGTAAGTATCCTTCAATATTGACAAATCTTTGAGCTTG
>JBHLKB010000011.1:0-19987 GCA_048887205.1 Candidatus Hodarchaeota archaeon | reverse complement strand
CTAATTCAATCGGAAATCTTTCCAGTAAGGAAGTCTCATGGAAATCTAATATATAGATGAAAATTTCTTTATTATCCCAATACTTTTGAAGCAAGTTTTTCACAATTACAACTTGTTCAGGAATTGGGAATTTATTTAAATCCTCCATTCCGTTTTTATATTCAGGAGCGAATGCTCTACGCCAAAATCTATTAAGATTCGTACCATTTTTTAAATAGTATCCGGATTTATTGTTTTTACTTGGATTTAAGAATCCATAAGGATTTAATAAAGGTAAGAAAAATAGGATTTGATCATTTCTAATGATTTCATTAATTTTTATTTGTTCTTCTCGGATTAATTTAAAAAATTCTAATATACTAAAAAGACCATTATACTCGTTGTGCTGTGCTCCAACGAAGATTTTTACATGCTTAATCTCGCCAAATTTGGAATCATTAGTAATTCTTATGAAAGGAATTTTTCCTTCAGATGTCTCATAAGTCTGATAATTGATAAAATCTAAATTATTTATTTTTTCTAGTTCATTGAATATCTTATTATATAAAAGGTTCCGATTAGAAATATCTAATAATGCTTTTAATGTTTCGAGATTCATTTCACTATATTAGTTTGTCCCAATCTGAGAAATTAATAATTTTGTTATAATTTTTAACCATACTTGAAAATAATACACAACCTATACAAAACATATTTACAAAATCTTCTTTTGATAAATTTAACAGTTTACTATTATTTTCAGAAAATCCTATTCCTCTTTCAACTTCAATTTGACCATTGTAACCGGATAAATTGACTACAAATTCTTGTTTATTCAGACTCCCGCTATATTCTCCTCGAGCGATCCTAGCTAATCCTCCTATAGGGATAACCTTACTTGCTCTTTGAGCTAAATAAATCCGTAAATCAAATGTGTGTTTTCCTTCACGCCAATCAATTAGAGAGAAATCAGCCATCTCCTGAATTGTGTATGGAAAAGGATCACGGGTTTTCATGAATTTAGCAAAGAATTCCCTTTTACTATCTTGCACGATTTTTTTAATACTATGCGAATCTTCTTCTTTCGAAACAGGCATAACTCCAGCCCCCCCAGAGCCTCCACTAGGCTTTATAATGAAAGATCTTTGGTATTTATCAATAAGATATACCAATTTATTTATTAATTCTTTTTCTGTATATGCTTTGGTAAATAATAAATATCTTAGATTATACTTCTTGAGAATATCTTTACTGAAAAAACTTGCTAAATATGTTAAAGATTTATCATCAGTTATTCTAAAAATCGAATTTACTATAATTGACTTTATTTTTCGGAAATCTTTCTCTAATAATTTAGAGAACACCTTATCTGCAAAACGTCTTGTAATTCCATCCCCTATTAATACACTTACCTCTTCTCCATTAAATTTAATCCATTTATTAGAAAAAGAGAGAGACTTAGATAATTGTCGATAATCCGCAATCAAAATTATGATTTCTGCTTTGAAATACTTATCATAATTATCAGTATTAAAAATTTTAACTGTGTGACCATTACTTTTTAATTTTTTTCTTAAATACTCTATCATGATTACTTTTTCATGAATTAATCCATCATTAACTGGGACACCTACTAGTACAAAGATCTTATTATTCTTTCCACTACTTCTCTCTATTGCCTGATGAATAGCTTCATAATATCCATCATATAGAATAGCTTGCTGTTTTTTAGAAATAATTGAAAGTCCTCGATGAGATCCCCCATTAGTTTCCAAAAGAAAAAATCTTTTTCTTTCAAATTCATCAGATACCATGAAATCAATACTTCCAGCATAAAAAGAGTCATTATTGAATAGATAATTATCATTATCTTTTTCCATCTTTTCTATCGCTCTTTTCCTTACTTCATCAGCGAATTCGTCCTCTTGAGAAGCTCGTAGTTCAGCAAAAGATACTAAATCTAATCCTAAAGATTTTCCTAAATTTATTAACTCAAGGTCGGTGTGTGTTATTTTAGTGGACATTAATTTTAGAAACTTAGTGAGAAGATCCTCATCCATAAGTTAATATAATTACGACACAATTTAAAAAAATTAGTTTTAATGCTATTTTACTAAAACATAAAAGAACAAGGTTGATAATTAAAAAATTTAAAACTATAGATATAGATATCCTTGATGGTTTCCCTTAGTTGATAATCTAAGGGAGCCCAGAAATATTTTCTTTACATTAAGTTGTTCCTTATAATTTAAGTTCGAATATAATAAGATATAATTTTTCTCAATATTTATTGTGAAAAGAAGTCCAATTTCAATCAATTCAGATTTTTCAGTCATTAAACCAATTATTACATAATGGTAAGGAAGATTAACAAGTTCATCAATGATAATTTCTTTTTCAATAATTTGATCTTTTTCTTTATCATACTCCGTCTTTATGAATTTCATGTTATTTAAAGGAATTGAAATTTTCCTAAACTCTTCGAATTTTTTAGAGAATTGACTTTGGCGTAAAAATCTTCTTTCATCTTTATTTTTTTCATAGAAATATTTATTTTTTTCTTTAATTAAAAATATTTTACGGTCTTTTCTTACACTTATTGAATTCTTTTCAATACTTCTTAATTCCTCAATAGTATCATCATGAAAGACAATAATTATATCAGGATTTACAGTATTAATAAAAAAATTCTTATAGAGGATACCTGCCTCAGTTTTGATCCATCCATCTGTGTCGATTAGAATAAAATCAATATCTTTATTTTTAGCAATGTAATCTTCTATTAACTTCTTACATGAGAGAGAAACTATGAATTTATAATCCCCTTTTGGAAAAGTTGCACCAATAAAAACTGTTTTCTCAGAATTTATATTTTCACTTGATACAATATAATCATCAATAGAACCAATGTTGATTGTAGTTGGAATATATATAATTTGTTGGCCAAGGTCTGAATCAAGATATCCTCCCTTTAATCCTTCCCTAAGAAAATTGTTTGCCAGATATTTTATAAAAGTTGTTTTTCCACTACTTATCCCCAAGACCATTATTTTAAGAGGAGCTTCAGTATTTTCCTTCAACTCCTTAATAATAGAATCTTTTATTTCAATCCATTTAAGAGAAATTGAATTTTCATCTATTAAAATAAGATTTTCTTCAATATTAGTATATACTTCTAATTTTGATTTAACAGTTGCATATAGAGGATAACTTTGGGAACCGGGGATTATTAAAATATGTCCATTACTTTTTGGTAAAGTACTTGTTAATGTTTTCTCAGGAAGATAAATCTTCCCAAAAACATCAATTTTTCCTTCTAATATGGTTATTCTTGCTGGACCTTTTACCAATAAAGTTTGTCCCTTGCTTAGGCTTTTAATCATAGATTATTCATCTTATCTAAAAAATAATTTTTATATGCTATCTAACTAAGATATTTTCCAATATCAATAATGGAAATTCTTGTATTTTCATAAAAGTAAAGGATTGAGTTTTTACTTCCTTGTTTATTAAATATTTATTACTCATAATTTAAGTTTTCAAAAAATACATAAGTCTATTCTTTGATATTTTTAGTAATTTAATTATGAATATATAATTTAAGGACAAATTTCTTTGATAAAATTTAAAAGTTCTGAAACAATTTGATTATGATCTGGGCTATCTAATATTGGATGATCATTATGCTCTAACCAAATTTTCCTCTTATTTTTGGAACTGATATTTCTAAAAATATAATCCATACTTTCTTTTTTAATATCTGAATCTAATCGACCTTGAAATAATAATATTGGACAATTTATTTCAATTAAAGAATATTTCATTTCTTTCATCAATTTTTTAGCTTTTATCCCAATATTTACGGGAATCTTATCATACCCCACCCATTTTCCATGTGTATCTTTTCTGAATTGTTCAGAAGGGATTTTATGATATTTTACGAAAATTTTGAATAAAGGAACTATGTGAATTAAAAATGATCGAGCTCCTATCGGAGCACTAATTGTAAAAATTCCGTCAAAGTAATAATTTGATGCTAGTATTAAAGTTAGAACTCCTCCCATAGAATGTCCCCCTACAATTATTTTATCGCAGGTATTCATTAATGTTCTTACTTCTTGTTCTAAAGCAGATTTCCATTCGTCAATCTGAGTGTTTTTTAAATCTTCTGGGGAACTACCATATCCAGGTAGTAAGGGAACTTTTACAGTATAGCCTCCTTTTTTATGCAAATCCTCTGCTAGAGGCTTCAAATCTGCACATGTCCCTCCACCACCTCCATGTATCATGAGGATTCCAATCTTACTTCCTTCAAAATAAAATGGCCCCGCACCGGGCATTATTGTTGGATTATTATTATCCATTTTGTCTCACATTTATATTAGCATATAAATAATTAGAAGAATCCCCAAATATTAGAAAATCTTTAGACATATTTGCCCTAATTATATTTAAAAAAAGTTAATATTCAATTATTTTCTCATTTTTTTATAGCAAGAAATACACATTTCAGAATCATTATATGTCATAAGCCTACTATTCATAGTAGGTTCTCCACATATATCACATAGTACGGATTCTTCAATTTGGGCTAATCCAGGAGGATTGAATTCGATTTCATAAATATTAAAGATATCTTCTGGCTGTGAGTTTAGTAAAAGCTGAATTCTTTCATCTCTTGAGAGTTTTTTATCACCAAATCTACCACTTTTTAAAGCTAATCTGAAACTTTTTTCAGTTCTTCTATCATAAAAGGAATAATTATTTTTACCATAATCTTGATGTATAAGATTACCCTTTCCAAAAGTTGTCCCTAATAACACTTGGAGAGCATCAACGCTACAATTATCATTCTCTACAACAACAACTAACTCTTCATTTGGAGAATAATTATTCCCATGATCTAAGACATACTTAGCAACCAAGACTCCAATTGTTAGACCGGGACAAATATGTCCGTGAAATCTTACTGCTTTTTCCATTAATTCTTTAGTTTCCATTTAAACCCAAATAATTTTTTTTTTATAAATTTTCAATTATATAATTTATTAGATGCTTTAAATATATTTAATCTAGAATTACTTAATAAAATCTTACTTATTTAATATGAAGTTTTTAGCCGATTCAATGTTGGGTAAATTAGCTCGTTTCCTAAGAATTTTTGGATTTGACACAGTATATGCAAATGATCTCATCGACTATTTTAAAATAGATCCAGTTCCAGATGATATGCTAATAGACTATGCAAAAGAAAATGATAGAGTTATTATTACAAAAGATTATCCTTTATATAAGAGTTATACCGAAAATAGCATATACATTAGGGGAGAAGGAATATATACCTACTTGGATCAACTCAGAAGTCATCTTAATATAAGTTTTAAATTTAATATTGAACGAGCGAGGTGTTCAATTTGCAATTCGCAGTTAAAAAGAGTTAATAACAAAAAAATTGTAAAGGATCTTGTTTTAAAAGAAACATACAATCATTACAATGAATTCTATCATTGCTTAAATCCTCAATGTAAAAAAGTTTATTGGGAAGGCTCTCATATTGAAGACATTGAGAATAAATTAGGCAATAATTTAAAATTTTTATAGGAATTTTATTTTTTGAAATATTTTTCTTTTATTTCTAAGAATCTTTGTTTAGTCTTTTCAGCAAGCTCAGTATAATTCCCCTTCATGTACATTCCATAAGCTTCATTTAATAATTCAAGACATTTTCGATATTCTATATTTTTAAAATGATTTTCTGAAAGAGAAACTAAATAGTCTCCTTTTTTTTTATAGAATTCGATAAATTGGTCAGAGGTATCAATTTTTTTATCCATTCTATTTTAACTATCCAAAATTTAATTTTAAATATATAATACTTTATTATCTTAATTATAATAAAATTTACTAAAATTTTTCTGTTCAAATATTATTTCTTTTTGTTGAAATTATTCTAATTTGAAAGCATTTTCACGAAATTGGTCCATATCAATAATAGTTCCCTTTAAACGCGATTCATTAGCAGCAAATGCCATTAAATGACTTTCAAGCGAATCTCGCTCGGTTGTTAAAGGTTGAGCTCTATTTTTGTTGATAATTGATTCAATAAATGCATCTATTAGTTCAAAATCTCCTACACCATGCTCACCGGATTCACGTGTTAATTTTTTTTTATAAACAAGCTTTTCTTTTCCAGTAAAATGATCAAAAAAAATAATTTTTTCACCACTTATATTGAACTCTCCTTTTAATGTTGCTCTAGTTCCATCTATTCTTAAGGTACGACCTTCAAGTTCACTGAAACCATGCATAGTTAAATTAGCTGTAACTCCATTTTCAAATTCAATATTTACTACTTGATGGTCAACTACATCATTATCACACTGATAAACACATTTACCATAGGGACTAGTTTTTAAAATTCTAGCTTTTGCTTCATCAGAATAGTCCTCTTTCTGTCCTGTATATAAATAATAGATAGGAAAATCTTTATAATACCTTAATTCTTTAAATAGAGGTATAATTTTAGAGATATATGTTAAAAAATTTACATAGTTCTTTCTTAATTTAGCCAATATCTTCAAAACCTTATTATCACTTTTTTCCATAAATTGAATTTGTGGGATAATATCAATATATATTCTTGGGCTATAATATAGGCATCTATCTTCTGCGGGACATCCATCTAAGCAATATTTCGGAGCTCCTTTTGGGGCATTCTCTAACTTAAAATGTAATAAATTTCCGAAGGAACTTATTTTTTTTGGAATTGACCCAACCATATGAAAAAGTAGATCAAGGTCATGACAACATTTTGCTAAAATCATTGGAGAAGATTTTTCTAGATTTGCCCATGGCCCCCTCACGTAACTATGGGCGTAATGGTACCACATCACATTTTCTCTTTGAGTGATATTAATAATATCTCCAAGAAAACCCTTCTGGATTATTTTCTGAATTGTTGAGAAAAAGCCTGTATATCTTAAAACATGGCTTACGCCCAAAATATTTCCTGTCTCTTCAGCTTTATTCACTATTTTAACACAATCTCTAAGATTATGGGCCATTGGCTTCTCTAAAAGCACATGGTATCCTTTTTCCAATGCTGATAATGTAGGTTCTGTGTGCATTTGATCTTGGGTACACACAAAAGCAACATCTGCTAATTTTTCCTCTGAAAGTAAATCCTCCCAACTTTGGTAACATCGATTTGAAGAAATCCTATGTAAATTAGCAAATCTTTCATTTCTCGTTTTAATTGGCTCCGCTACAGCAACAAATTTTAATTTATTCTTGTTTTTCAAAGCATATTTTCCATAAACTTGTAGCCCTCTCCTCCCAGCTCCTATTAAAACAGCTGTAATTGGAAAATTCATTTTAAATACCAAAAAAATCAACTTAATTAATTAGAAAGATTTTATATAAAAAGTTAAAATTATCGAATAGTTTAGAATTTTTCAATAATTCTTATTTAAATTGTTGAGATTTTTAACTTTTTCTCTATAATTAAACACTTGTTTCGCAATCTCCCCTAGGTATTCAACGGGATTCATAGTTTTTCCACATTTTGTACATTTGAAATCAAGCATTCCATCAATTGAAACAAGTGTTCCATTTTCACAATGGGCACACTGTTCAAAAGACCATCTATCTATTATTTCTGTAACACGCTTGATAAACCTTTTTTCTTCAGGTGAAGACATGATAATTCACGTTATATTTTACTCTGATAATTTTCAATAATTTTTATCTTTTATTTCGAATTTCTATGTGTTTTATTAAAACTCATTTAACTAATATTGCTACTTTATGATGCAAAAACTTTAGGAATGGAACCATCAACTAATAAATAATCAACTAAAACATTCGCAGTCATAGCTTCTACGACCGAAATTACTCTAGGTACTATACATGGATCATTCCGACCAGAAAATTCAATTTCTACATTTTCCATAGTTTGTACATTAACAGTTTTCTGAGAAATATTTATAGAAGCAGTTGGTTTAATTGCAACAGTAAATTCAATTGGCATGCCTGTTGAAATTCCACCTATTATTCCACCAGCATCATTTTTAGTTGTTTGAATTTTTCCGTCCTTTAAAATCCATGGGTCATTATGTTCAGAACCTTTCATTCTAGCCGCTTTAAAGCCAGCACCAAACTCTACACCTTTTACTGCTGGAATACTAAAAATAGCTTTACTTATGTTAGATTCGAGACTATTGAAAATAGGACCTCCCTTTCCTTCAGGAAAATTTTTTACAATACATTTTATTGTTCCGCCAATAGAATCTTTTTGATCTTTGATTTTTTCGATTAATTGCTCCATTAGTTTCGATTTTTCTTGATTAATAGCTCTGACAAGAGATTTCTCTCTAAGTTCATTTAGTTTTTTAAAATCTGCTAAAGAATATATATTATTATCTACAATCTTTCCAATACTTTTTGTATAAGCAAATATCATAATATCGTATTTTTTTAGTATTTGTTTTGCTATCGCACCAGCCATAACAAAACCTGCTGTGATTCTCCCAGAAAATCGCCCTGATCCACGATAATCAAAATAATCACCATACTTCTTTAATGCAGAATAATCTATATGGGATGGGCGCAAATAATGCTTATATCTTTCATAAATTGATGAATCGATGTTTTTATTTTCAATTATCATACAAATAGGTGCTCCCGTAGTTTTGTGTTTGAAAACACCTGATAACACTTTAACATGATCCTCTTCAAGACGCGTTGTTGTTAAAGATGATTGGCCAGGCTTTCTTCTATCGAGTTCATTTTGGATAAAATTTATATCAAAATCTAATCCCGCTGGTACACCATCTACTATAATTCCCACTACATCACCATGACTTTCTCCAAATGAAGTAATTCTAAAGATTGTACCAAGCGAATTATCCATAATTTTTTGCGTCTTTTAGATATTAATTATAAAACAATATTCTAACAAGATTATTTAATTAATATTATATCTATAATTTTCTATTTATTATTTAATGAATCTTAAAATTAAGCCATTGTCAAATAGCCTAACTGGTGAAACCATAGCACCGGGATCTAAAAGCTACTCACATAGAGCTTTTATTGCTTCTAGTCTAGCCGATGGTATTTCAATAATTAAAAATCCTTTAGTGAGTGGGGATGTCGCAGTTACAATGAATCTCTTAAGATCCTTAGGAGTTAAAATCTTAAAAAAAAATGATAACACATATATTGTTAAGCGTAAGGAAAACGCTTATAGATCTCTTAAAAGATCTTTCAATTGTGGAAACTCAGGTACAACTATAAGAGTTTTTAGTGCATTAAGTTTATTAATTGAAGGAGGTCTTACCTTAAAGGGAGAATTTTTAAGACTTAAACGACCCATTCTTCCTCTCCTCGAGGCACTGGAACAATTAGGTGGGATATTTAAAATATCGGGAAATAAACTTAAAATTAAACGTAAAGAAGTTTTATGTAACAAAATTAGGATTCCAGGAGATGTTAGCTCACAATTTATTACTGCTTTGCTAATGTTATGTCCTATATTAAAGTGTAAAAATCAGGATTATTTTGAAATCGAACTTACAACGCCATTAGTCTCTAAACATTTTGTAGAAATAACTTTAGATGTTTTAGATACTTTCGGAATTAATATTCAGGCAGATTTTGAAACTGGGAAGTTTTATGTAACAAATGACCAAAATTATCGATCACAATCATTTCAAGTTCCAGGAGATTTCTCTTCTATAGCAAATATTATAGCTGCCATAATATTATCTAAAGAACCCTCATCTGTAATTATTAATAATATTGACTTAAAAAATAAACAAGGAGATAAAAAAATTATCGCCATCCTAGTAGAAATGGGGGCAAATATCAAATTTGATAAAGAAGAAAAAAATCAATTAATTATAAATGGGAACCTTAAAAATTACCCTTTAAAAGGACTTGAATTTGATTGCACCGATATTCCTGATTTATTTCCTATTTTATCTGTTATTGGAGCTATTGCAGATGGGAAAACAATTCTTTATAACGCCTCTAATTTGCGATTAAAAGAAACTGATAGAATCTCTGTTATGGCTCGAGAATTAAATAAAATGGGAGTTAGAGTGATTGAAGAGGAAGATAAATTAACAATATTTCATTGCGATAAACTCAAAGCAACTTCTATTAATCATAATAATGATCATAGAATTGCCATGGCGTGTACTATCGCAGCTTTAAATGCAGACACAAGTTCACAAATTCAAAATAGTGAAATTGTAAAGGATTCTTATCCTTCTTTTTTTAAAGATTTGAAAGAATTAGGCGCTCAAATAGAAGAAATTTAAATATTCAAAAAATTATCTAAAACTTTTTTGACGTCGAGAACGAGCCTTTTTTCCACCAAATTTTTTAGGTTCTGTTCTTCTTGAGTCTCCAGATAAGAGAGAGTCGTCATATTCCCTAAATGCTTTTTCAATAGTTTTAGTACCAATGAATTTATTGATGGATTTAGCTATTGCAATCCGGATCGCATCACATTGGCCCATTTGGCCACCACCCTTGACCTTAACAATAATATCGCATTTCTCCAGTTTTGGATGATTTATTATTTCAAATACTTCCTGAATCCGTAATCGAGCTATTTCAGGTTCATATAATTGTAAAGGTACATTATTTATCTTTATTTGACCCTTTGCCGGATGTCTCAAAACAGCTCTTGCAATAGCAGCTTTCCTTTTTCCTGATGCTTGAATCACTTTCATTGACATGAATTATACCTCCTATTCGCCTTTTTTCCACCCTATTCTTTGACATAAATTTTCTAAGGTAATATACCTGTTGTAATATGAAAGTCGTTGTTTATCCACATTAGTTATATCATTAGGTACTAATTTTTGATACTCTTTCTTAAATCGTCCTGGAATATCTGATATGTAAACATGAACTCTCTTAATAGCTTCTTTTCCTCGTAGTTTTTTTCTTGGCAACATTTGCTTTATAACCCTTCTCATAAAAGTATCTGGTCTTCTTTCATGAAAAGGACCTCTACTTGGATTAGTTGCTGTTGAAATATTTAATTTTGCTAAGTATTTTTCATGTATATCTCTTTTTGATCCACTAATAATTGCATCTTTCGCATTAATAATTACTATATATTCGCCTAATAAAGCTTTTTTAGCGATATGACTGCAGAATCGTCCTAAAATTTTATTTCTTGCATCATATAATTGATATTCGATTACCATAGACCCATCACATCATATATATCTCAATAAAAGATTTTTATTTTACTTCCTTGGGGATTTTGCTCTAATAATTCTTCAATGGAAATCAGTTTGCTCCCAGATGATTCAATTTTTCTCTTAGCAGTTTTTGAGGATTCTAAACATGCTATTGTGAGAGTATGATCTAATTCTCCTATCCCTAAAATTTTTCCTGGAACAACGATAATATCATCTTTTTTTGTTTTCTTATTAATGCGATATAGATTTGCTTTAACTCTATTCCTTCTTGGACCACTTAACTTTTTTGAGATTGTTTTCCATATCTTTATTTTTGTTTTCCATAAATCTCTGATCAGCTTTCTCACATAATAATTTGACGGTCCGGTTATTTTATGAGACATTAGAAAGATCTTCTCTCTTTTTTATTCATTTAAACTGGTATTTTAAATTTTTATTATTTTAAGAATTTTTTTATAATTCACGATTCTATCTCTAATTCTTCAAGTTTTTCAACAAATTCATCTATCTTTTCAAGAAAAATCTCAAATGTCTTCTTCAAGACTACATCAAATCCAATAACTCCATCACTCTCAATTGAAAAGATATAAGAATTTTCTTTCCAATTTACTTTTATAGCAACTTGGGGACATTCTTTCTCGCAAGAATTGCATAATGTGCACGTTTTCCAATAATCTTCTAATAATATTGGTGTTTTTTTATTTGAAAAATCATATAATTTTTCAGGACACATTCTTGATACTATACATTTATCTGGGCATTTATCACATTTAGTATCATCGAAAACTATTTGAGGATAAAATCTATAGAAAACATTTGAAATTGCTTGCCATTTGACATGATCTTTTGCTAAACCTAATATTGCATAAGCTTCAATTATCACTTTATCATTTTTATCAATTTTTACAAGTGGAATATTAGGATCAACAGGAATAATCTTCGGGTCATTTGATTTTAAGTCGCCCGAATAAATATCTAGAGGAGCGTTTGTTGTATTGGTAACTTCACATGTTAATGATACTTGACATAGAGGACAACCATACCCCCCACACTCACATTCACGAGGTAACTTATATACATCTAAATCAGTTTTTAGGGGTATTAAACCCAAGCGATGAGATATTATCTCATCATACAGTGGGGAATCATTCTTTAATATGATTACCTCATCAATAGCCATAACAGGGATCTCTGATAAAATTATTCTACGAATAGCATTTGCCATTTCGATAGATATTCCTTCTACTACAAACTTTAAATTACGATCAGTTTTTTCAAGAACTTCGATACTCATGACTTTCATTAATTCAAAATTATAATTAGTCTTAAATGAATACTGTAAGATAAGTTTTATTATTCTCTCAGAAAATAAGAATAATAAATATTAATAAAACTTCAAATACTCATAAGCTTTGCTTGAAGGTTGAAAACAATACTTAACTTCTTGAAATCCTTCTCGAAATTCTGCTACTTCATTTTTTATCTTTTTAGGGTCTTTTTTATCAATTAATAGTTTCTTAAAAAATTCTGCGATATTTTCCATTTCACTTTTTCCCATACCAAGTCTAGTAACCTCAGAGGTTCCAATTCTCAAACCACCTGGATTTTGATAATGTCTCCCTGCTGCGATGTCATAGGGTAAAAGATTGCGATTAAGGATAATGTTTGCTTCTTCTAATAGTTTCTCAATATCCCCACCTAATCCAATTTTTTTCTCAAACTCCGTGATATCTACAACAATCTGGTGTGATTCTGTAAAACCCTTATGTTCCATTAAAACTTTTAAACCTACTTGACTTAAGGCTTGTCCTAATGCTTTAGCATTTTCAATGATATTCTTATGGTATTTCTTTCCAAATTCTAACATTTCTGCTACTGCTATTGCTAAACCAGCAACATTATGCAAATGGTGATTAGATAATAAAGCCGGAAAAGCACAAGATCTCAGAGTATCTATTAATTCTTCCCTGTTTGATACTAATGCTCCATGTTGAGGTCCTGGGAGGGTTTTATGTGTACTCATGGTCATCACATCTGCTCCTTCTCTTAATGGATCTTGGAAATATCCAGAACCAATCAAGCCAGCTACATGTGCCGCATCATAACCAATATTTGCTCCAACTTCTTTAGCTACATCACCAAGTTCTTTAACAGGATGAGGGAATAAAAAAACAGAACCCCCGAATAATACTAATTCTGGTTCAAATTCACGAATAATTTTTGCTGATGCATCAATATCAAGATTCATTTCATCATTATCAAATGCTAAATATTCAACATTTATACCACGTGTTGTTCCAGCTGTACCAAAAATTTCTCTACCACTCTTTGCAAATCTTGGACCATGTGAAATATGTCCTCCTCGAACAATAGACATACAGCACATTTTACCATTATTATCTGATGTGAATGCATTATACATTACCAAATTTGCAACAACTCCAGATACCGGACGAACATCAGCATGAATACATTTAAAATATTCTTTTGTAAGATCCATACAAATATCTTCTATTTCATCTATAAATTTACACCCAGCGTAAACACGTTGTCCACTCCAACCTTCAGCATAACGATGTGAGAAATCACATGCGCAAGCTTCATCTACTGCAGGACTAGTTACATTTTCAGAAGCAATTAGAGGAATTGATTTTCGAAACCATTCATGATGTTCTATCAAAAGATTTCGGATTTCTGCTACTTTTTTCTTCAAATTTAATCAGACTTTTCGATTAATTTTAAACATTATTAAAATAATAAATCTACATTTTTTTTTAACCTTATTCAGATCTCTTAATTTTTTGATTAAACATAAATTAATGGGTTAGAAAATTAATGAAAACTACTTAAGCTATATAAATATAAAAGATATCTGAACGCAGAAAAGAACTATTTATTCTTTAGATTTTTCAAGAATTAGCCTAGCTTCATATAAATTTAATTTTTTCCCAGCTTTTTGCTTTTCCAATGCCGTCGCCAATTTATCTTGTTTTATCTTTTCAAGCATTTGATTTTTATTAGCAATTTGATCAATCTTTGGACTTGGTTTCTTAGCTGGCCGGTAACTTTTTTTACCCTTATAATTTTTCTTTCTTTGGCTTATTACCTTTAAATACTGCTCATGATATTGATCGGCTTTTTTTTTGTTTTCAATTAACTCTTCTTCAAGTTTTTTCTTATTTTCTTTTAGTTTATCAACTTTTTGAAACACTTCAAGCATCTTTGCATGGTTTTCTTGAGATTTATCGGACCATTTACTTAGCTGTTCATAAATCTTGTTCAAGTTAATCTTTACTATTTCAATTTTTCTCTCAATTTTAAAAAGTTCACTGTTTCTTTGTTCTGAAAAAAACTCTGTTTTTATTGCTGCTAATTCCCGTATCTTATCAATTATTGCATTTTCTTCGTTAATGTCAAGCTTTTCTGTTTCAATTCTTCTTTCTAAATTATCTATTTTACGTTCAATTTGCTTTATTGATAAAATTTGCTTATCATCATTAGAATCCTTTTCTATTTTTTGAAGATTTTTCTTCTCTTCTATTAAATAATCTAATAGTGTCTTATATTCAATCTTTTTATCTTTTAATTGTTTAACCTTATTATTCCAGTAATCTCTTTTCTTTCTGTATTTTTCCTTAGCAATTTTTAGAGAATTTGCAATTTCGATTTCGTTTTTTTGGAGATCATTGATATAATTTTTTGTTTTCTTATTTAGATCGTCTCTTTTTTGTCGTAATTCTTCAATTTGGAATTGAAGGCCCCTAAAAGATGTTCTAGATTTTTGAGCTTTATGGGATCTCTCTCTACTCATAAATTATTTCATTAAAGAGTATTTATAAAAAAGCTTTTTAATAAATTTAATATATTTGAGAATTTTTTGTATTTTTTATATTTTTTGTAAATAAATTAATAATAAAAGAAAGTCTTCTTATAAAGAATTAAAGATTTAGATACTTTAGAAATAAAACAAGATATCTTTCAAAATGAGCCCTGAAATAATTAAAGAAAATGATTTAATCTTTTTAATCCTTGATGAAAAAAGAAGATGGCTAGTCCAAGTGAAATCAGGTGGTAATTTTCATACGCACAAAGGAATTATCGAGTTCGATGACATAATTGGAAAGCAATTCGGTTCCATAATTTTCTCGAAACCTTTTGAGACTCAAGGGTATAAATTTTTTGTATTAAAACCCTTGCCATCAGATTACATTCTTCATATGAGTAGGAAAACTCAAATTATTTATCCCGAAGATGCTGGAATGATTTTAATTTATTCAGGAATTGGACCGGGAAGTGTGATCATTGAAGCGGGATGTGGTTCTGGAGCTTTAACATGCATATTAGGGAACTTTGTGCGTCCAAACGGTCACATTTACTCATACGATATCAATGAAAAATCAATTAAAAGAGCGACATTAAATGTATTAAAAGCAAAACTAGAAGATGTTATAACAATTCAATATGGAGATATACTAAATGATTCGTTGGAGCAAAAAAATGTTGATGCTGTTGTCCTAGATATGGCTACACCTTGGAATGCTGTTAAAAAGGTTAAAGATTATTTAAAATTAAGTGGTACACTTGTTTCTTTCTCACCCACAATCGAACAAGTTAAAAAAACCGTGTCGGCAATGAAAGAAAATGATTTCATTGAAGTAAATACATATGAATTAATGAAAAGAAAGATACAAGTAAAAGAAAATGCCACTAGACCAGAAGTGAGAATGATTGGTCATACAGGCTACCTTACATTTGGTAAGAAAATAAAAAATAAAAAAAATCCTTATAGAGAAAAAAAACCAAAATTACAAAAGAAGATACCTATGAATGGAATGCCCTTAAGAGGTTGATATATTATGGAAATTGACTATCAAGATTTCTTAAAATTAGATATAAGAGTTGGATTAGTAAAAAGCTGTGAAAAAGTTCAAAAATCAAATAATCTCTATAAATTAATGGTTGATTGCGGAGGGAAAGACTTAAAACAAATTATTACAGGAATTGCTAAGTATTATACCGCTAAAGAATTAATTAATGAGAAGATTGTTATTTTAACAAATTTAAAACCACGAAAATTTATGGGACTTATTTCTGAAGGCATGCTACTTGCTGCTGATCTAAATAATGAACCATTCTTACTAAAAATTGATGAGAGAAAACCAGTTCCCCCAGGATCTAAAATCAAATAATTAAAAACCTTTCAATTGAGTGCCAGTTTTAAATTCTTTCTTTTTCTTAAATCGCTCGGTTTTGAAAAAATGTTTCTTTTTCTCAGGCAAGATATCTACATATTTCCTTAATAATTCTTCAACATACTGCCTCGTAGGTTTACTACTCGTAATTTTACTTGGCTCAGATAAATATTCTAATATTTCTTTATCTTTAGACTCATAAGATAAGCCTAAATTTTTTAACGGGATGTGGACTGAGTGTAGGAACCATCCAGATGACTTCTGATCATGAGCTAACACTTTTAAGATATTAGCTTCCTCTTTTTTTATTTTGAAATCAATAAGCTTCTTGCCAGGACGAATTATGATTGTGACATATTCCGGAATTTTATTTTTTTTGTTGTGGATTTTGTTATAGAATTCATCAAGTCGTTTTGTACTCATTGTTAACTCATAAACTTTTAAAGTATTGTCTATTAAAAAGAATAAATTAAATAAATTAAATAAATTTATTATTTAATGGACTTAGCCTAAATTCTGTAGCATCTAGATGATGGCAAATTGAACTCGGAACTGCTGTTACAAGAAAGGACTAAATTTTTCAAAAAAAAAATCTGTATTATAGGTGGTTATGAAAACTATAAGGATGAATTTCAAAAAGAAACGAGCTCAAATTCCCTGTCTATAGAAAATAAGCAAAATATTGGTGTAAATATAAGCAAAATTGATTTTTCACATAAAAATGATGAAAAATTTGAATTTCTTTTATGGAATATTGATTGCAGGCAACCTAGAGCATACTTACGTACAATTTTTTATAATGGAGCTGAAGCGATAATAATTTTTATATCTGAAAATAAAGTGAATCAAATTTTACAATATTTTAATGAAATCCAAACACGCATACCGTCAATAACTCTAATCTTTTGCATAATTCTTGAACAATGTACTAAGGATGAAATCATTAATAACCATTTTACTAGTGAAGAATTTGATTCATTGATAAGATCAAATGATGCTCAAATTAATGAAATTTCTGAACCTTCAGATATATTGATTCAAATTTGTTCAATTGCTTTAAAGAGGACTAAACATAAAGAATTAGATAGCATTTACATAATTGACTTTATCACTTTAAATTCACTTTTGGTTCATTCTGATATCATTGATGAATGCAACGATTATTACGAACCTGAAACACATAGCATAGAAATCGCTCAAAACATAAATACTGAACAATTGATAAAATATATTTTGAAATTAAATTTAAATGTCAATTTTGAATCTGATAATTGGCTTAAAGTTAAAAATAAAAAACTTGGCACTTTTTCAATTTATCTTAAAAACGGTAATGTATACTACTTTCCAAAGATATGTGAAAAATGTAAGGATAAAAAATGCATTAAATTTAGAAAAGCCCCATTTTTTATTTGCATTGAATCTGGAGATTCAATTGGTTGGACAAATATTAATGGATTTGATCAAAATGAACTTCTTATCTTAACTAAAATACTTGCCTTAAAAGAAGGTAATGTATATAATTTACCTAGATCTATTTTAAAACAAATTATTAATCTAAATAGATGTGAAAAAATTAAGATATAAAAAATGACTGCTATATTAAAGACATTTAATTTAAAAACTAAAGCTTATTGTGATATAATTAATATTACAGAACAAGTTCAAAATTGTATTAGTAATAGCAATATTAATGATGGGATTGTAAATGTCCATGTAGCGGGTTCTACTGGGGCTATTTCTACTGTGGAATATGAACCAGGATTAATAAATCACGATATTAAAAATCTTTTAGAAAAATTGATACCTTACGACGATCATTACAAGCATCACGAAACTTGGAATGATTATAATGGTGCGGGCCATTTAAGGAGTTTCCTGATTAAAACATCCCAAGTATTTCCATTTAAAAATCAAACATTGATTTTGGGAACCTGGCAGCAAATAATTTTTATTGAATGTGATGAGAGAGCAAGATCGAGAACGATAAACTGTATGATTGTGGGTGATTAGAAAAATAATAGAGTTGAAAAAAAAATTATTTTTTATTTTTTGATATGGATTGTTTTATTAAGTTGTCCAATTCTGTTATTATTATTTGATATTTGTCCCGAAGCCTTATTCTCTCAAATTTTTCTGTGAGATCTATGACAGATTTATCAAAATTTTTTACTTGTTCAGTAAAAACAGGTATTTTTTTAAAACTTTCAATAGAATTTTCTTTTAGTTTAATTTGATATTCCAAATTTTCTAAATATTTATTTTCTACTTCTATCAATTATTTCTCCTCTTTTATTAATTATATCATTGAGTAAAATCAGAGGCTTCGCTTTAAAAAATGTAAATATCATATAAATGTCATTTAATTTTTAGTAGAATTACTATTCTTTCACCAAATTCTCTTAAGATATCAAAATTATAAACATAGGAGTAATATTTGGATGGTATCTTGATATTATAGCAAACAATATACAATATAGCCTCAAAGTTAAAAGTGAAAAAATGTATTTGGTATTCGCAGAAATTTAAATTTATATGAATCTATTATTTTATTAAACTCAAAAAATACCATTAATAAGTGAGTTAAAGTCAATGGAAAGCCTCTTGAAAATTATTGTAAGTGGTTTGGATAACGCTGGAAAGACTTCAATTTTAACAGCATTAGATAAAAAGTATGATTTTGAAAGAGATATTGTCCAACTTAAACCTACCATTAGAGTGGAATATCACAAGATGAATTTTTTAAAAAATAATACTATTTTTTGGGACATGGGTGGACAGGAAACCTATCGAGAGATCTATGTTAATTACCAAGATGTCTACTTTGATTCTACTGATTTACTTATCTATGTTATAGACATTCAAGATCCAGATCGATTTGATAACTCACTTGAATATTTAGATGCTATTTTAACCTTTTTCTCAGAAAATGAAATGGATGTTCCAATAATAATTACTTTTCATAAATATGATCCTGATTTAAAGGCTGACAATGAGATCTTGATGAATATCGAAAAATTAAGAGATCAAATATTGAATAAATATCCTAATTTCAATATATTATTTCAACAATCTTCGATTTATGACATTATTTCAATTGTTCAGCTAGTATCATATGGTCTTTCTGTATTTGATAAGAAATTTTTCGAACTTTCCGAGTTATTAGAATATTATCTAGATATTTTCAAAAGCCAAGCATTAATTATATTCGATCGTAATGGGATTATTGTTTCTGAATTTTACAGTGATATTGAACCAGAAGTCTATATTGAGTTACTTGAATCGATTAAAGAACATCTCTTTTTACTTAAACGTATGGAAGAGGAAAAATATGAAGGAACATTTGATTTTACTTCTTCTTACGGGAAACTCTTTTCATATTTATTGAAAACGAAAATAAAGAATGATATGTTTTTCATATCAGTAGTGCTTAAGGAACGAGAAAAAGAGAAATTTTTTGAAAAATTCCCTGAATTTCATGATGATTTAATTGAGATTTTAGAGCAATTAATATAAACCATATTAAAGAGAAAAAAATAGCTTTAATCAATATTTAAAAGATTTCGAGCTGTATCTTTTAATTTTTCTTTTTTCTTT
>JBHLKB010000010.1:0-20253 GCA_048887205.1 Candidatus Hodarchaeota archaeon | reverse complement strand
ACGTATTTTTTAACATCCTGAAAACCTTAATTCTGAAATCTTTAGATTTAAGAAATCTTTTATAAATAGGTAAGTTTTGAATTTTCTTTCCTTTAATTACTGCTAACTCTGTACCAGCACTAATTAAGGAATAGCCTGTAGCTACAATACACCCTTGGGTTTCAAGTAATGGATCATTAGATTCCCTTAATACTATTTTACCTTTAGCTGAAATGGTTAACTGTTTCATATTGAAATAGTTTGACTGAGTAAATTCTTAATAATTTTTTAATTTAAAGATTCTATTTTGGTTAATACTTCAAATCTTTTATTTTTTCTAGATATATTTTTAAATTTTACAACAATTTGAGGATTCCTTAATTCTGAACCATAACTTGGTGAGAAATATGATTCTTCTTTACTAATTGTAAATTTATTTTTTGATGATATTTTAAAACATAGATCACTGTTGATAAAAATCATTTTCTCTTTAATTTTCAATTCTAAATTTGGGTTAAAATTGAAATTAATATAGATATTATCCCAACGAGCTACATCTGAATTATTAGTCTTAATTACTACATCTTGAATTATTATTTTATCAAGTTCCTTTGTACTAGAAATCTTTCTTTTTACAGTAAATCCTTCATATCCATTATGATAACAAGTTAAATGAATTTCATTTTCCCTAATATCAATGATTCGCTTGATTTTCGGTTTATTTTTCCACCGAAATCGACTTATCATTTCTGCTTGATTTTTCTGATTAATGGTAAGTATGTTATGAGATTTACTACTACGATAAAGATTTCTCTTTTTTAAGGATTTATTATAACTGAAAGTGCCTGAATCAATTAAGATTTCATTTCCTTTATAAGAAAATATAAAATTTGTAATACTACTATGGGAGTGTCCAGCGTCACTAGGTCCAAATCTCCCGTAATCGACAAATAAATAATTGGCTTTATCAGACCAATCATTTCTGATGATAAAATATCCAGCATCTTTAAAATAAGCGAATTTTTTTTTTGGTTCTGTAATGTTTAATTTATTATAAAGTTTGGAACCATTTAGACCCAATAACAAAATTGAAATAGGAGATAATTCTTTTGATATAAATTTCAAGTCTTCTCTTTCAAATAAGATGCATCCTAGGTTAATTAATTCATTAAAAGAATTTAATGTATTATCAGAGAGAAATAAAACCTTTGCATCGTCAGAATCACCAATTACAGGATATTTTCCACTAGGTTTGACAGAGTATAATAAATAATTGAACATTTTTTCAATAGTTTCTTCTTCAGTTTTATTAACTGTATTTTGAGTCAAAATTAAAAAGAGGGTAAAAAATTCCAACACAAATTTGTGATAATTTAATGATTGCTCTATATTTGTTCCATCAGTTCTGACTTGCAAATAGAGCTGTTTCTTAAAAATTTTAAAAAATTTTTGTTCCCATTTCTTTATTGGTTTTATATCTTCAAATACCTTAGAGAATAGATATAATCCAAATAATTCACCAACTGTATGATTATAAGAACGTCGAATATAAAACTGCCGTAAAAAGTATGCATGTTGATACATAGATTTTAAAATAGTTTTAAAGAAGATACTATTATTAATTTCCATTGATTCTTTAAAGAATAATAGAGAAAAAATCCAAGATGTTAATCTAATGGCTATTTCTAATCCTGAGTACCAATTTATTCCAAAAAGTGGTGGATTTTTTTGGATCCAATTTAAAATAATAGATTTAAATTCTTTAGCATATTTCTCATTTTTGGTGTAATAATAAGCAAAACCTAAATAAGCCAAGAATTGATGTCTATTTAATTCCCATACGTACTTTACATCAATATCTTTTGGATTTATTTTTATATCCTTAAAATAATCCAAATTCCATGAGATATCTTTGAAAAAGGTGTAATGCCAATCTATATCATTTTTAAATCTATATTTCTTCTCAAATATGGAAAAATCTTTTTGTATTACTTTATTTGCTGAAGCTAAATACTTATCTATTGATTTTTTACAATTTTCCTTTAAATATTCAATGATTGAAAGTCTATCTTCTATAATTGAATATGGCAATATATTTTTATTAAAAAATAGAGTCCTAATCTTTTCAATATTAGAATTATCGTTTATCAGGATTTTTAAAAATGATTTAGAGTGATTAGAGTTTCTTAATATAATTTCTTTTTTTTTCTTTACGAAGAAAAGTAATTTATTTATTAAATAAGGCTTATAGAAATTAATTAGGTTAACATAATTTATGCGTTTTAAAATATTTTTGATTTTCATAATATTTTAAACTTCTCCACTTTTATAAAGGGTAAAGTTAATAAATAAATAATTCCCTTTTTATTATTTCAACAATTCTTTTAGCCGTTCTTCCATCCCATTTTTCTATATTAGTTCCCTTTTTGTATTTATTTAACAGAATTTGGTTAAAATGTGTCTTTATTTTCTCAATATCATTCCCTACCAAACAGTTTGTACCTTTTTTAATTGTAATGGGTCTTTCTGTATTTTTTCTCATGGTAAGTACTGGGATTTTAAGATATGATGCCTCTTCTTGGATCCCTCCAGAATCTGTTAATATTAATTTTGAATTTATCATTAGATTTAGAAACTCGTGATAGCCAACAGGATTCGTTATTGTAATATTTTTATTTTCAAGTTTTTGAATTAAATCGTAATTAATAAGATTTTTTTTGGTCCTAGGATGAATCGGAAAGAGAATTTTAAGACTTTTTCCAATATAGTTTAATATTTCTACAATTTTTTCCAAATCCTTTTTGTTGTCTACATTTGAGGGACGATGAAGAGTTACAAGAACATATTGCTTTTTTTCTAAGTTATAATTTTTATAAAACTCAGTATCTGCTGCTTTTTCTAGACTATTAATAAGGTTGTCTATCATAATATTGCCTACAAAAAATATTCTTTCAGGTTTAATCCCTTCTCTTAATAAATTTACTTTCGCACTTTCCTCTGTAATAAATAGTAGATCTGCTAGTTGATCAGTTAAAATTCGATTTATTTCTTCAGGCATTGTTTCATCAAAACTTCTTAAACCAGCTTCAATATGAGCAACCTTAATGAATAATTTTTTTGCTACTAAAGCACATGCTATAGTTGAATTGACATCTCCAACAACAATTACCAGATCTGGTTTCTTCTCTAAAAGTATTTTTTCAAATTCTATCATAATTTTTGCTGTTTGTATTGCATGACTTCCTGATCCTGCATTTAAAAAATAATCTGGTTCTTGAATACCCAAATCATCAAAGAAAATTTTTGACATATTATAATCATAATGCTGTCCTGTGTGAATTAACTTAAAAGGTAGACTCTCATTATTCAACTCCTCAATAATAGGACTTATTTTCATGAAATTTGGCCGTGCACCTCCAATAATATAGATTATTCCATTCATTTTTGATCCCTTTTAAAAATTTTCATTTAAAATGATTTTTAATTGATTTAATAGAAGTTAAACTCTTTAATGATATTAGTTTTTAGATTCATTAATTAAAATATCTTTAAATTTATAATTCATATTATAAAAACTCAGTATTATTTTGAGATATGCAAATATAAATAGACTGGTAAATTATTTTTAATTATTTAAAAACCATCCAATCGTATGTTTGAGACCTTCATTTAATCCATAACGCACCTCAAATCCTAATAGTTCCTTTGCTTTTGAATTATCAACAAAATTATGAGTAATTTCATCCTTTCTTTCTTTAACATGCCTTACATTTAGCATTTTAATATCTTTTTCTTCAGATATGCGCGATAACTCTGTAATTAGTGAATTAATTGAAGTTTCTATTCCTGTTCCCCGTTGAAATAATCTAAAATCAGAAAAATCATTAACCAAGGAAATTAGAATTCCATTGCAAATATCTCTAACAGAAATAAAATCTCGAGTAAATAATTAGAGAATTTTTTTTATTTGTTCTAAGATTTTGTCCTCATTTAAACCATAAACATTTAACAAAGTTTCTCTCTTTCCTGATTGGCCAAAAGATTCATTTATCCCAATAAAGGTCATAGTTTTTGGACATTTCTCAGAAATAACTCTAGCAATTATACTACCAAAACCACAATATATGTTGTGTTCTTCTATTACAACAATTCCTCTTGTTTCTTTTATCTCTTTTAATAAAGAATTGGGCTCAATTGGTTTAACACTTGGAAGATTAATAATTTTAATGGAAATATTTAACTTTTCTTCTATATGAGGAGCGGATTCTAATGCTAAAATACTTCCATATCCAGAACCAATTATACAAATATCATTTCCTTCTCTTATTACATCTGGTTTTCCAATATAGAATTTATAGTCATCTTGATGTATCTTAGGAAAATAACCTCTAGGTAGTCGAATATAAAATGGTCCTTCAGTTTTAAATGCATATTCTAGTATTTGAATAAGTTCAAAGTTATCTGAAGGGATTAAAACATTTAGATTTGGTAGCGACGCCATAAGACTTAAATCTTCTAAAGCATTATGAGTACTGCCATCTTCTCCTACTAATCCTCCGTGGGTTGTTATTATCTTTACATTTAAATTGTCATGACAAGCAAATCTTATAAATTCCCAAGCTCTCCCCGTTGTGAATATAGAAAAGCCACTAACTACAGGGATTTTTCCAGAGATAGCAAAACCTAATGCTGTTCCTAACATATTTTGTTCAGCAATTCCCATATTAAAAAATCTATTCGGAAATGCCTTAGCAAATTTAAATGTTCTGGTAGAAGAAGAAGTATCGGCATCAAGAACAATAATATTTGTGTTTTTTTTTCCTTTGGTAACTAAAAAATTTCCAAAAGTATCTCTAAGGTGTGGTTCAGACACTGAATTGATTACCTCTTATTAGTTTCGTTTTGATATCTTCAAGCTCCTTAAGAGCGATTTCATATTCCTCTTTATTTGGTGCTCGTCCATGATATTTCTTAGTATGCTGCATAAATGATACGTCAGAACCTTTAATAAGGTATGATATAATTACTTTAGGTTTACCAATTATTGTTTTAGATCTTTCAAATCCAAGCAACATCTCTTTTAGATTTGAACCATCAACCTCAATAACGCTCCAACCAAAAGCTTTCCATTTCTCTGCTAAGGGTTCTAAAGCCATTATCTCTTCTGTAGAGCCATCTATTTGTAGCCCGTTACGATCAACAATAGCAATTAAGTTATCTAATTTATAATGACTAGCTGACATTGCTGCCTCCCAAATAGCACCTTCATTTAACTCTCCATCTCCTAATAAAACATAGATATTTTTATCATTATTATCTAATTTTGAAGATAGAGCACAACCAACACCTATAGATAACCCCATCCCCAAAGATCCAGTAGATATTTCTATTCCAAATTCCGGATTTTTAACAGGATGCCCTTGCAATTTCGAGCCAAACTGTCTTAAAGTAAATAATTCTTCTCTCTTTATAAAACCAAATCTTGATAAAACAGCATATAAAGCAGGGGCTGCATGTCCTTTACTTAGAATAAATATATCTCTTTCTTCCCATGCAGGATTCTCTTGATTAATTCTCATAACATTATTGTAAAGGAGATAGATTATGTTAGCACATGATAAAGACCCACCAGGATGACCTGATTGAGCTTTATAAATCATCTCCAAAATATCTTTTTTGATATCGAGAATATCAATTAATATTTTCGGTTCATCAGCTTTAGATAATTCCATGCTAATATTATAATGTGTTAGTTAAGAATTATTGATAATTTCTAATATATAATTTTGGAGTTTTTCACTATTATAAAATTCAACAGGAGGAACCGTTGATGTAAGTGCAGCAGCGAAAAGTGAAAGTTTAACTCCATCGAGAACTGAACTTCCTGAAGCGAAAGTTAACCCTAAGACAGCCATAACAACACTACCAACAGCTACGAAACTTCTAATTGGTTGTTGTAATATTGGTCTAATTTTTTCAACTTTTTCATTTTCTCTTGAAAATAGAAATGAATCTAACTCTAAATAATTTAAAAGAACATTTTTACATTTAGAAGAATTCAAAATCCTTTTTCCAACAATTGTGACACTTGTCTCATTACAGCATTCGATTGAAAAAGTATCTAAAGCTTTTTGAAGATTCATTCTAATTAATTCCACATTTTCATAGAGGTAATAATTAGATTTTGTAGGACGTACAATAATAGGTATATCTTTGTAGTTTTCTCTTAAAAATTGTAATAATTCTTGGATAAATAGATCTTCAAAAATTCCTTCTAACCCATAATCTAAAATTAATATTGCTCCTATTTCTCGAGGCTTACTAACAATAAGGTCTTTAAATCTCTTTCTTATAAGGGAAGTAATATCTCCATTATAGTTTGTTTCTAACCGTAAAAGATGTTGATTCATTGCCTTTATTCTCGTGATTTGAGGGGTTCTTACGTTTTCATCTACAAGAATACCTGAAGTATCAACCTTTAATTCTTTTAACTTTTTTAAAAAAAAATCACCCTCAAAATCATTTCCAATAATGGCACAAACTTCAGGAATTCCTCCTAAAGATTGTATGAATTGTAGTACTAATCCTATTGCTCCAATATAAACATTGCTATTCTCTATTTTTACATTTGGAACTGGGGCATCAGGGGAAATTCTGTCTGTATATCCGAAGATATATTTATCTATTAATGCATCACCAATAATTAATACTTTCTTATTATTCCAATTGGAAATTTCATCTACGAAAGCCATTTTTCTATATCATTTTTTTAATTCACTTTGCAATTTTTCCCAGTCTTTTAGAAAAGCTTCTAAGCCTTGATCTGTGTTTGGATGTTTGAACATCTTTTCAAGAACATTAAAAGGAATTGTAGCGATATGTGCCCCCATTTTTGCAGCCTCAATAACATGCCTTGTATTTCTAACAGAAGCAACTATTATCTCAGATTTGAAATCATATGCCCGGATAATTTCCATTGATTCCCAAAGCATATCAATTTCATCTTGCCCATTATCCATTAGTCTTCCTATAAAAGGACTTATATAAGATGCACCCGCTTTTGCTGCTATTAAAACTTGATTCTGAGAAAACACTAGAGTAACATTTGTTTTAATTCCTTCAGGCTCAAGAATTTTAACAGCTTTTATCCCTTCTTTTGTAAAAGGAATCTTCACAACAATATTAGGAGCAATTTTTGCTAATTCGCGAGCCTCTTTAATCATTTCTTCCGCAACTAATCCTATAACTTCTCCACTGACAGGTCCATCAACAAGTTCGCATATTTTTTTTAATTGTTCTACAGGTTCAGCTCCTTCTTTTGCTAATAGTGTGGGGTTAGTCGTCACTCCATCGATAATTCCTAATTCTTGCATTTCTTTGATTTGTTTTAAATTAGCAGTATCTATAAAAAATTTCATAATCTTTCACGATTATATTTTAATGATTTATATTAATAATTGATTTTATATATTTTTAGCAAATTCTTTTAAATTATGAAATATCATGTCTGGTATAATTGAGCTTATTTTTTTATATTCCTTCTTTCCATAACCAGTTAAAACCAAAACAGTTTTACATTTAGCTAACTTACCTGTTTCAATATCAATTAATGTATCTCCAACCATATATGAACTATTTAAATTAATATTATGTTTTAATTTTGCTTTCAGAATCATTCCTGGATTTGGCTTTCTGCAATCACATAAGCCCGTAAATTCAGGATGGTGAGGACAATAATAAATATCGTCTAATTCAATCTCATTTTGTTTCAAAATTCTTATCATTTTATCATGGATTATCTTAAGAGTTTCTTCTGTAAAAAATCCTCTTGCTATACCTGCCTGATTAGTAATAACAATAAGCAAATAATTTTTCTGTTTAAGAATTTTTAATGCTTCAATTGACCCTTTAATAAATTCAAAATCTTCTGGATGTGAAAGATAATTAACTTCTTTATTTATTACACCATCTCTATCTAAAAAGACTGCTTTTTTTTTTTCAGTCATTTTCATCAGATTCTCTGAGCAGTTTAATTACTCTATTAGGATCTCGAGCTTTGAGAATGGTACTTGAGCTTGATAAAATATCTGTATTTTTTAATAATTTTGCGTTTGTTAAATCAATTCCACCATCAACATCGATAAGAAAATTATGATCTTTCTTGAATTCAAATAACTGATTTACTTTTTTTATAGTATTCGGAATGAAGTTCTGACCAGACCAACCAGGAGATACACTCATGATTAAGACTATATCAATTTCTTTTATATAAAGCAAAATTTCAAAAATTTCAGTCTCTGGATTTATTGCAAGACCAACTTTTTTTTTGTAAAGTCTAACCCTTTCTATTATTTTTTGTATGTCGTTTTCAATTTCAAAATGAAATAAAAATATATCAATATAATTAATGATCTTTTTGATATAGTCAAGAGGGTTGACAACCATCAAATGGGCTATTATAGGAATATTATAAGTTTCTTTTAATATACTAAAAACATTTAGATTATTACTAATATTATTTACAAATTTACCATCCATGACATCTACATGGATGTAATCAAAATTTTTTAAACCTTTAATAATATCTGGTGTAAAATTTTCTATTGCATGAATAGATACTGCAATTTTTTTCATAAATTAATGCTTACCCAAAAAGTTCTTTCTCAACTAAATAACATATAATATGGCCAACAGTTATATGCCCTTCTTGAATTCTTGGAGTATCAGAGGATGGTATTTTCAAACAGATATCTACAATTTTTTCAACTTTACTTTGTTTTTCACCAGTGAATCCCACTATTGTTGCTCCTTTCTCCTTAGCCTTTATTAAACCCTTTATCACATTTGGGGAATTTCCAGAAGTACTAATTCCAATAGCAATATCTCCTTCTTCTACAAATGAAGACACTTGTCTTTCAAACACTAAATCATAGCCGTAATCATTAGCTGTTGCCGTAAGAACAGACGTGTTTGTATGAAACGCTAAAGAAGGAAGTGAATCTCGATCTTTATAGAATTTTCCAACAAATTCAGCTGCTATATGTTGAGCATCTGCTGCGCTTCCACCATTACCAAAAAGAACAACCTTTTTCTTACTCTTATAAGCATCTATTATCTTATTAGAAATTTTTGCTATTATAGGTGTTAATTTCTTAATCTCTTGTTTAACTCTAATACTTTCATCTAAAATTGAAATTATTTCATTCTCCATATTATCATCTCTTCTATTTAATTATTTAAATTTACTTAATATGCCACACTTCAAGACCTTTTGGATTAAAATGAAAATTAACAATTTTGCCACCGATTTTTTCTAATTCTTGGATTACCCTAGATTTTTTATCAGGTGCTGAAAATAATAATAAATGACCTCCACCACCAGCACCTAACAATTTTCCTCCTAAAACACCAAATTCTCTTGAAGTTATATAAAAATTTTCAATATATTTATTTGATATCTTACTGCTTAGACTCTTTTTTGCTTCCCAACCTTTGTGTAATAATTTTCCAAATTCATTTAATATACTTAAATCATTAGATTCCACAATTTTTCTCATGGAATGGGCAACATCTTTTAGATCTTGCATTGCCTCTAGATAAGATTTCTTTTTGATTTTGTATCCATTTAATACTTCATCTTGAATGTCAGAAGAAAAATGTGAACCCCCCACATAACATAGAATTAAACGATAATGGAGCTCATTTATCATATCTTCACTAGCATTTATAGGAATTACATTTATATCTTGAGTAAATTCTATAAAATTCAATCCCCCATAAGCAGCTGCAAACTGATCTTGATATCCTCCTTTTTGTTTTAATTCAACACGCTCAATATTACATGCACATTGGGCAATTTCATGTTTAGATAATTCTAAATTATAATATTTATTTAGGGCTCCAATTAATGCTACTGATAAAGAAGATGATCCTCCCATTCCAGAACCAGCGGGAAGTTCTGAATATACAATGATATCAAAGCCATCCTTTGTTTCTAAAACATTAAAAATCCCTTTAAATAATTCAAAATCCGTAGAATAATCTCTATCTCCAATTTCAAAAGAAAATTGTTTATCTAGATTTATTGCATTAATATTAATATTTTTGTCTTTTCGTGGTTTTAAAGTTATATAGACGTGACGATCAATAGTAGTACTTATTACACACCCCCCATGTTCCGTACAATATGGTGCCATATCTGTACCTCCTCCACCAAAACTCACGCGGAATGGTGCTTTTGAACGAATTATCATATAAATCACTAATATTGAATATCAATTTTGTTCATATTGAATCATTAAAAAATTTGATTACATTTTTTCGCAAGTAATCAATAAACTAATTCATTTTTATTGGTTGATCATATCTTTTAATTTAAATAATAACTTATGAACTATTAACATATCTAAAACTAATCTTTAGAATATTTCATGACCAAAAAAGTACTAGTAACAGGCGGAGCAGGTTTCATTGGATCTCATCTAGTCGATATGTTGATTGAACAAAAAGGCCATGAAGTATCTATTATTGATACCCTAGAAGAACAGGTTCATGGAAAGGGTGACAATCCTCCAGATTATCTTAATAAAAACGCGAATTTTTTGAGAGGTTCTGTTACCGAATATAAAAAATTGGAGGATCTAGTAATTGAAAATGATGTAGTTTTTCATTTGGCTGCTATAGTAGGTGTAGGACAATCAATGTATCAGATAAAGAGATATATAGATAACAATATAATTGGTTTAGCTAATTTACTCGATATTTTAGTTAACAGCTCCCACAATGTAAAAAAAGTTGTAATAGCATCATCTAATACCATTTATGGGGAAAGCAAATCTCATTGTAAAACGTGTGGGGTAATTTTTCCCGAATTAAGATCCTTAGAACAATTAAAACGTAAAGATTGGGAAATAAATTGTCCTAAATGTGGATCCAAAGTTAAACCTCTTTTATCTGATGAAAATTCGCGAACTAACCCAAGTTCGATTTATGCCTTTTCCAAATTAGCTCAAGAAAAAATGGGTTTAATGATTGGAAAGACTTATGGAATAAATACAACGATTCTAAGATTTTTTTTAGTATATGGTAAGAGACAAGCCCTTTCAAATCCTTACACAGGAGTCTGTGGAATATTTATCACCAGAACGCTTTATGGAAATCCTCCAATAATATTTGAAGATGGGAACCAATCAAGAGATTTTGTAAATATAAAAGATGTCTGTCAAGCTTTAATTCTCGGTATGGATAAAAATGCTGCTAATGGTGAAATTTTTAACGTTGGTACAGGTATATCAACAACAATAAGAGAAGTAGCAGAAATAATTACTGAAAAAATAAATCCAAAATTAAAACCTGTTTATGATCAACAATTTAGAATTGGAGATATAAGACATAGTGTTGCAGATATTTCAAAAATCAAAAGGCGATTAGGTTACTCACCAACATTGACTTTCAAAGAAGGGATAATAGATTTAATTGATTGGATTAAGGCTCAAAAAGATGATATACAAAATCCTTCCCAAAAAGCTATGCAAGAATTAAAAGAAAAAGGATTATTAAAATAAATCAGCTTTAATTTTAATAATTTAATGGCTACCATGGAAAAAATACTTATTACTGGAGTTAATGGCTTTTTAGGATCACATTTAGTTGATTTTTGTATTAATAAAGGTAAACAAATATATGGTGTTGACCTTCCAAATCGTCCTATTCAAAACTTATCTCATTATACTAACGGAAAACTTGAGTTTTCAAAAAATGAGAAAATGCAGGTTTTCAATATTCCTATTCAAATCCCCACTTCAAATAAACAAGTCATTTTTTTAGAATGTGATTTGAAGAATGCTACTCTAATTGAAAAAATAATCAAAAAAATCAAGCCAAATTATATTTTTCATTTTGGTGCGCAACCACTTGTTATACCATCATGGGAAGATCCCGTAGATACAATAGAAACTAATGTTATCGGGACTATTAATATTTTTGAAGCAATAAAAAAACACAAAATTAAAACTCGGGTTGTAGTTGCTTGTACAAGTGCAGAATATGGAACAGCAACATCGCTTAATCGACCTTTAAAAGAATCTGATCCATTATTAGCAATTCATCCATATGGAATTAGTAAAATAGCAGCTGAGCTACTTGCCCGACAATATTTTATAAATTTTGGAATTGAAGCCATAAATCTCAGGTTTTTTAATCAAACAGGTCCTAGAAAAAAAGGGGATGCATGCGCAGATTTTATGAGTAAAATAGCTAAAATCGAATTAGGTTTATCAGAACCAGTAATAGAGGTGGGAAACCTAAATTCTTATCGTGATTTTACTGGAATAAAAGATTCACTTAAAGCAATTTGGTTAGCGGCGATAGGAGGAACGCCTGGAGAAACTTATAATATTTGCTCTGGTAGAAAAGTTCAGATTCGCCAAATTTTAAACATTGCTCTAAGTTTTTCATCAAAAAAAATTGAAGTAAAAGAAAATATCCCTCATAAATTAAGAAAGACAGATGAAGATATTATTCTTGGAGATAATTCAAAAATAAAAAATGAATTAGGATGGGAAGTTTTGACTCCTATTGAAGAAACACTAAAGGATATGTATAATTATTGGATAGATTATTATAAAAAACAAGGAATTTAATTAATCTCTGGTAAAGGACTATTTTCTCTTAAAACTAAATGTAATCGTGTTAATTAAATTCTCAGTTAAGGTAGAATTACAGTGTGGACATAATGATTTGGTGTTTTTCTTTAGTTTTGAAATTATATTGTCCTTTAATGCGGCAGAACAATTTTTATTTGAGCATATGTTTAATTTTCCAAATATCTCGCCTTTTTCTTCTGTTATATCACCAGAGATAATTTGTAGGTTTTGTACATTTATTTTGTCTGTAATAATGGTTTGATTTTTTTCAAGATAATTTTTCAAATATTCTGTATCAGCTCCAATCTTTAATGAAATCTTTTCTTCAACTTTAAATCCATTTTTTTTACGAATAAATTGAATATTTCTTATTAGATCATTAATTACTCTTTCAGCTAATAGTTCTTCGTCAACACTTTTGTCTAAATAAATGTAGCAATATTTAGATTCAGCCTTTATTAGACTTTCAAGTGGCTGAACAGTTTCTTTAATCTCTAATTGCTTAACATTAGCTATCTTTTTAATAATTTCAGGAAAAATAACTTCTGGCATTTCTTCTTTTGGCTCAATTATTATTTTTTTATTTGGCCATCTTAATCTTATTTTATTCTCTTCTTTTAAAGCTCGAACATCTTCTATTAATTCTCTAGTAAAATGCATTTGATTTTCTAATTCTGTAACTATTTTTTTCTCTTCGAATTTGGGCCAGTTTTGTAGGTGAATACTATCTGTTTCTTCTAGACCTAGTGAATTTAAATATGGTTTGAACATTTTTAAAAATATTTCTTCACTGATCATTGGATTTATGGGTGCTAACATTAAGAGAACATTATATAATGTTTTATATAACACTAACATTATGATATGTTTATTCGGATCTTCAGAGTATATATCAAGTTTTTCTCGATTTAACATTATATACCATCTACTTATATCATTAACAATTAAATCTCTTAACTCCCCTGTGATCCATGGTAGTTCATAATTATCTGCTAAAGCAGTAATTTTTTTAATTGTGGAATTAATTCTTGAAAGCATCCAATTATCTAATTTACTGAGTGATTTTTCATCTAATTTTACCTTAGAAGGGTTAAATCCCGCCAATTTGAATTTTTCATTAGCATAAACATAGACATTCCAAATAGTATTAATGGTTTTGTAAGTATCAGCATACTCTTTTGCTACAAAATTGAAATCCCTACCTGGTTGTGTTACCCCTATCGAATAAAAGCGAAAGGTCTCAATTCCTTTGATATTTGAATAAGATTTATTTTTTTTAAGCTCAACTAAAGTGCCATCAATAAGATGTTCAGGAAAAATTTGGGTTCCTTTTGATTTACTCATTTTTAATTTTTCTCTTAAAGTCCAGCCATGCATATAACAGGAATCATAATTCTTTCGTCCAGATGAAACCATTGCGCTAGAAAGCAGTGTATTAAACCATCCTCTTATTTGATCTTTCCCTTCAAGTATAAAATCTGCCGGAATCCATGTATCAAAATGGCTTTTCCCATCATAAACTTCTTGAGCGGCCCACATTACTGAACCTGAATCTAACCAAACATCTAGAATATCGGGAATTCTCTTTTTTGTACCTTTATTACATGTTTTACATTGCCAAATAACTTTATCAATCCAAGGGCGATGCAAATCTTCAGGGCATTCTCCAGCTATATTTTTTAATTCTCTAGCTGAGCCTATTACCGTAATATCTTTACATTCTTCATTATCACATATCCATACACTTAACGGTATACCCCAAAAGCGTTGTCTTGAAATACACCAATCTTTCAATGTAGATAGCCAACTTCTAAACCATCTATTACCTGCCCAGTCCGGAACCCAGTATATTTCTTCATTTTTTTCAAGTAAATCAGGAACAAGTTTTTCTGTTTTGAAAAACCACTGATTTGTAGCTCTATACACTAATTTTGAATCACATCGCCAGCAGTGAGCATATTCGTGTTCAATTTCATTAGTCAATATTAACGTTCCTTTTTGTTTCAATAAGTCTAAAATTTCTTCATTTGTATCAAAGACGAATTTTCCTGCAAATTTTCCTGCCTCTTTTACATATTCACCCCTTATATTGACAGGTGTAAAAACAGGAATATTATTAGCAACCCCTACTTCAAAATCTTCAGGACCGTGTCCAGGAGCAGAGTGAACTAACCCAACACCTTCTGAGGCGGAAACGTATTCATCAGATAAGATAATAGAATGAACAGTATCACTTTGTTTTGCCAATTCCTTTTGAAATGGTACTTCTTCTAACAATGGATGGATATATTTCATCCCTTCTAGATCCTCACCTCTATAATCTTCTACAATCTTGTATTTATATCCTAATTCTCCCGAAATGAGATGAGTTATTGATGCTTTTGAAAGAATCCAATATTCGTCAATTTCTTCAATATAAACTTTACCATATTCAGCAAATGGATTCGCCATAATAGCTTCATTAGCAACCAATGTCCAAGGTGTTGTTGTCCATATTATAAAATATGTATTTTCCATCTCTACAGATTTAATTTTTAAAAATAAACTTTTATCTTCAATATTTTTATAATCATGTTCATGTTTAGCAAGAGCTGTTGCACATCTTGGGCAACAATTTAAAGGGCGATAAAATTGATATAATAAGTCATTTTCCCAAGCCTTTTTTAATGTCCACCAAATTCCCTCAAGATAACTGTTCTTAAATGTTATATAAGGATTATCCCAATCCCAAAAATAACATCCCAATCTTTTAAACTGTTCATTCATTATTAGGATGTTCTTTTTAGCATATTCCTTACAATTCTTAATAAATTTATCTACACCATATTCTTGAATCTGTTGCTTATTTTTAATACCTAATTCCTTTTCCATTTGAACTTCGATTGGCAGTCCATGAGTATCATACCCAGGTGTATCTGTAACTTTGAAACCTCTCATCCTTTTGTATTTTATCAAATAATCCTTTAAAATTTTATTCCATGCTGTTCCAAGATGAATTGAACCAGTGGTATAGGGAGGACCATCAATAAATCGCCATACTTCTTTACCTTCTTCTTTTTTCCTAATCAATGAATAGATTTCTTGTTCTTTCCAGAATTCTAATATTTTTTCTTCTAATTCTATTAAATTTAGTTTCTTATCCAATGCTTCCACAAAAACCATCTAATAAAAATGTGAATGATTATAATAAGAAGTTCAAATTAAAAAATTTAATTAATCCATCTAAAAACTTATATATGGGAATTTTCAATTTAACAATTATAAAAAAACATCCAAAATATGGTCCCATCCTTAAATTGGGCATCATATCAAGATAGAATCCCCTTGAACAAAATCTATTTTTCATTATCTCGAGATTTTTGAAAGCTGAACATTGTTCAAATAAATGTTGGAGTTGAAAAAATTTTATTTAAATTTGAGATATTGAATATAAATATAACTATAAAAGTTAATTAAGGTAAGGTTTACCTTAAACAGAAACCACATTTTCCAAAAGATTTAATAGTTTGTTCCCAGCAATGGTTATGATATGCTCTATTACATTGTGGGCATTCAGTATGGCAATTATCTTCACCAGCAATTCTTTTAGTACAGCTTGGACATTCAATTTTGTGGCATATAACACATGAGACTACCGATACCTCGAAAATTTTTTTTGAAATTAAATTAAATAAATCAACAAGATAACTAAATGGAGTCCATTCATTAAAAAAATCGCTAAAAGAGGCATGCAAATCATTTTTTATTTTCTCATGGGCTTCAAGTTCAAATTCATTTATGACTTTTACTTCAGGCATTTTCATTGGATAATCAATAGGCAATTTAATTCGAAAATCAAATGTAAGATCTTCAGTTTTCATTTTCCCTTTCATTTCCACATTTAAAGTTGCAGTTGATGGTTCATATTTTATATTTTTATAATGGTCTTTTAATAATTCGATTTCAAAATTAATTCTTGAATTCTTGTCTACTAGCCAAGAAATTTCTCTTACCAATTCTACTGGTTCAGATTCTTTATCTTTCCAATTTTTATAAGCGTTTAATTCTGTTAAGGGAATCTGAATAATTTCTTGTAATTCTGATGATAGATTTATGATGGGAGGATTTGGAAAAGGTTCTAAATCAATATCCATATCATATTCTTTAAAACCATAAGTTAACAAATGAACCTGTAGTGTGGCTAATCTATCAGCAATTATTTCACATTGGTATTCTCCTGATATTTTTTTGGATTGTATTTCAATTTCCTTTATGAAAAATAATTTTTTCTCCAATTCATGCAGGATATCTATAATATGTAATGGTTTTTTAGGATTCCATGCCTTTAAAGTGTTTAATGTTTCGTAAGGGTCACCTATTATTTTTTTTAACTCTTCTGGAAAAGTAAGATTTGGTCTTTTAGGATAATTTGTAAAATCTATTTGAATTATGAATGTTTTTGTGAGAGTTATAGTAATATAGATATTAATTATTGTTTTTTGGGAACCAGGTTGATCATAAGCATATTCTTGTTGAATTAAACCCAATTCAGTATTAATTTCGATACTTAATTGTTCATTATCTTCTATAGTATCTTCCTGCAGGGGAATTTCATGGGCTATTTCTGAATCTTCGATTAAAGAAGATACTAAATCTTCTTTTGAGGGTTCAGTTGACATATTTGTATAGAACAAATTATTATCAGAGTCTGAGGGCGTTATAAATTCATCATATTCAAAGTCAGGTGGATAAGCATCTAGATCCGGTGTAATATATTCTTCCTTTTCAGAAGAACTTTCACTGATTTTTTCCTCTTCACTAGGAATCTCTTGTTTTTCAGACAGTTTTTTCGGTAATTTTAAAGTTTCTTCTATAATTGCTTTAAGCTCATGAATTATATCAATTACAGCAGATCCAACTGTCCAATTATTTAAATTATTTAACTGAATATCAGTTAATAATTCTTTTATCTCACTATGGTAGATTATACTTGGTGGAGAATTTGGAAAGTCTTCATCAAATTTTATCTCTAATTCATATTTTTTTTCTGGAGTTTCATATACATATCCATATAAATGAGCTATATTTCCCGAAACCATCCAAAATGAGTATTCTTTTGCAATTTTTTGAGCTTCCTTTAAAATTCTTTGCTTATTCAAAAGATAAATCACAAAATTTGTATTTTTTTCTATATAAAAAGAATAGAGCTCCTTCTTAAAAATATTTACAATTGTAGAAAAATCGTGTTATAATGTTTCTTAACTTCGATATTTTTGAAACTTATTAATATACTTATATTCCTTTTTCATTATTTTTCGGCAATTTCTATGTGTCTTTCTTCTTAATCCTATTAATGTCCCCATAATCAATGCCCTGAATTGTGCAGTTAAAAATTTTGGATTTCTTTGACGAAGAGATAAAAGAATTTCAATGAATGTTGCTCGTAATTGATATATATAGAAAAATAGAATTATACTAATGAGAGAATAAAATTTGAAAGTAAAAATAATTTTATTACGAGTATAAAGATAAACTTGAAAGGGATTTTCTCGATAACCTGATCTTGTTTCTTTTGTAATTGGATTAACTTTATGGTAAACAACAGTTTCAGGGAAGTATATTAATTTATATCCTTTCTCCTTAGCACGGAAACTCCAATCTGAATCCTCTGCATACATAAAAAAGACTTCGTCTAGTAAGCCTATTTCTTCAATAACCTTACGTGTAGTAAATAATGCAGCTCCATTCGTAAAATCAGTCTCTTTTATTTCATCGTACTTTCCATTATCTTTTTGATTTAGCCCAATATGGTAAGAAAAATAAATAGATCTAGGATTCAAGTAACCACCAGCATACCAAATGCGATTTTTATCATAAAAAAATAAGATTTTTGTGCAAAGCATTCCCACATTCTCATTTTTTTCTAAATATGCAATCGGTTTTTCCAAGAAATCTGATAATACTTCTGTATCGTTATTTAATAAACATATATAATCTCCCTTTGCTACTTTTAGTCCTTTATTAGTTCCTGCGGCAAAATACAGCTTATAATTACTCCGTATCAAAATAATATTTAAATTATCCTCAAAATCTTTAATTTTTCTTTTTAAATCCAAATAAGTATTATATTCTGAACCATTATCAACAATAATAACTTCGAAATGTTGGTAAGTTTGTTCACATAAGGATTTTAAGCAGTCAATTGTATAATGATTGTTATTATGGTTTACAAGTAAAATAGAAACAAGCTTTTTCATTTTCTAAATTTTATATTTTGATAATTTAATTTTTTCACATATATTGGTGGAATAGAATTTTATTTTCAATCTTAAGACAGTAATTTTAAGTATAAATAAGGATACTGACATAATAATTTCTTTTAAGATAAACTAATTTTTTAAATTTAATGAAATTTTTAAAAATTTAATTAAATCTTTGATTTGATCCAACTGAATTGCTTTTGTTGCAAATAGCAATAAAACTACACTACCAAAATAAATGATAGACAGAATAATCAGACTATAAAAATTATAGATATTAACATTCAAAACTAATATTAGAGATTGAACAATTAGACTCGAAACTATCGATGATATGATAAATTTAATTATAGAGATTTTTATAATAGAATTTAACTTGATTTTGTTGGCTTTCTTAACTATACTCAACGTAGTTATAATATAAATTATATGAGGGATCATTATAGCCAATATAGCACCATAAGCAAAGAAAAAAGGTATAAGGACTAAGCTTAATATTACCGTGAAAATAGCTGTGATAGCATACAATTTAAAAACGAGTTTTGGTTTATTAGCTGCCCATAGAAAATGACCTCCAACAATATCGATCATTTTAAAGTTTAAATAAAAAATGAAAAGTCTAAGATAAAACGAGGCATCATAATAAGCCAAACTAAAAAAATTGACAATTATCATATCTGAAAAAACAAAAAAGAATATAGTGATTGGTATCATTATTAATAAGCCATAGTAAAAAGTTGATTTAAATATTTTTTGAATGCTTTCACCATTTTCTCCTTCTTTTGGCATATAATATGAAACATAAGGAAAGACTATATTAGAAAAAACAATTATTGGCAATGATAAAATTTGAATTATTGTAAAAGTAATTGAATAAATACCAAAATTATAAGGACTAATATAATAAGCTAAAATAAATTGGTTAAAAGTAGTAATTATAAAGAGAAATATCTCTGGTAAAAAAATAAAGACTGAAAATCTTAAAATTTTTTTAATGAGTACAAAATCAAGGCTAAAGATTTTTTTTATATTTTTTAATCTAATCTGAATTACTAAGAATAGAAGAAAATGAATTAAAGATATCAGTGCGTAGAATGCTATTATCAATGTAATTGAAAAATTAATTAACAAATTCAAAAGGATAATAACTAGTTTTAATGAATTGAAAATTATTTTTGATATCGAATAATATTTAAATAACCAAATACCTACAAATGTACTTTCAAAATAAAAGATTAGATTTGAAAAAAATAGATATATTGAAGCGTAACTAAGAGTTATTCCTAAATTTGGAATAAAGTAGATCGTATCAATGAAAGTTGAAATTAGAAATAAAAGAAATGATATCAATGCTGAAAATATAAAGATAAGTTTAAATCCTTCCGATATTA
>JBHLKB010000009.1:0-22398 GCA_048887205.1 Candidatus Hodarchaeota archaeon | reverse complement strand
ATTTCAAAATTGATCTCCTGTACCCACTTGCGTGCATGTTCTCCTAATTGTTTATGTCTATCAAATCTTTTCTCCAGACCTTCCTTTTTAAGTATAAAATCTAACTGAGCAGTTAAAGCTCTTATTTGAGGTATGGGAGGAGTAGTAGGTGTTTGATTTTTTGCATTTCTTTTTTTCATTTCAAGAAAATCAAAATATAATCCTCTATTTTTAACTTGTTCCGTTTTTTCGAATGCAGAATCTGAAACAGAGCATACAGCAAGTCCGGGGGGTAATGCAAAACATTTCTGAACTGATGCTAAGCAAACATCAATACCTAATTTATCAACTTCAATTTTAACACCTGCCATTGAAGACGTCGCATCTACACATACTAAAGCTCCTGAATCCTTAATAATTGGGACTACATCATCAATAGGATTATAAACTCCGGTGGAAGTTTCGTTTGATTGAATAAAAACAACTGAATATTTATCCTTACTCAATAATTCTTGAGTAAATTCTGGAGTTATTGCTTTGCCCCATTCAACACCCTCTTTAACAGAATTCTTTCCATTAGTTACTCCTATATCGTACCATCTATCTCCAAAAGCTCCAATTGAAAAAAATAACGCTTTCTCATCATCTTTTACTAAATTTCTAACACAAGCTTCCATTATCCCTGTTGCGCTTGATGTAAAAATTAAACATTCATTTTTAGTATATAATAACTCTTGAAGCCCTTCTGTTGCCATTTGATGCATTTCTGAGTAAGGTTTAGATCTATGGGTATCGTTTGGTTTTGCCATTTCTTTTAGCACTCTTTCAGAAACATGGACTGGTCCTGGAGTAAATAGCTTTAACTTTGAACCATTATCTTTATTAAAATGGATATCCATCATAATTAATCACTTTACAGTTTCATCAAAATTAATAAATTGTGATATGAAATTAAATAGTAGGATATAATTTTTTTTATTTTTCATTTATAAACTTAAATACAAATTTAGAGAAGTCAAAATTATGTTTCAATTTTTTTCAATATTAAATTTCCATCTCTATCTATAAATACCAAATAATTAGAAATTATGTATAAAAAGAGTTTAAAATTACTAATATGTATAAGAGATAAACCATATTCACTCAAATATAATGCTGCTCGGCATAAAATATTAATTAAAAGTATGAGAGAGAGAAGAACGATATTAAATATAAAATCATTCACTACATAAAAAAAGGCTAGCAAACAAATTATTATTGTGATAATACCAACAATAAAATTTATTATTCTATGTTTTATCGAATAACTATCAATTATTATACCTTTGACAATCCCTCCAAAACCGGCATTCATCACAGGAAACGCAATTAGTGAGATTATAATTTGAGATGGTGCATAGGTTCGAAATATTAAAAAATTTAACCATAATAGCGAAATTATAATGTAAACAATTCCAAGTAGTATCTTATTAATATTTCCAAGACCATAATTTATTTTTCTTCTTAAGCCTTTAAGAATTTTTAAAAAACCATATACAGATAAAGCTACAAAAGGATAAACTCCGATCGCTAATAATGCTTCTAACCTAAAAAACATAGCATATCCAACATAACTGATAATAATTAATAGAGAAAGATAATCGTCAGCCCGAATTTTTTTTTTATCGATTGATTCAATGCTCATAAATTTCGTTATAAAAAGTATAATTTTTAACTTTAAATTATAATAATACAACCATTATTTTTATTTATCTCTATAATTCCATCTAATTATTTGATATATTTATCAAACAAAATACTATTTGAAAAGTATATTATCAAATTTTTTCGCTAATATCAAAAGAATAAAATGATGTAATTACCAACAATAATTAAAACTACAGCAATTAAAAACCTTTTACGAAATTTTTCTTTTAAAATCAGAATTGAAAATATCTGTTGGACCATCGGTGTATTTACTGTAAAAACGGATGTTAAAATCAATCCATTAATTTCTGCGGCTTTTATATATATAGCATCTGCAAAACCTAAGGATAATATGCCCGCTATTCCGATATATATAAAAAATTTTAAATTAGTCCTATTTTCTTTTTTAAATCCTGCATAATAATCACGTTGAAATATTCCTAGTATTGCTATCGCAATCATTCCAAAACCTACCCTAATGAAATTAGATATAAACACATCTCCTGTTAAAATTCTAGCTTGGTTAAATGAAACATATGCAAGAGCCCAAAAGAATGCTGTAGCAATAGCTAATAATACACCAATAATTAAATCTTCCGAAATTCTTTCTTTTAAACTTTTTTTTAAATTTGTTTTTTCAGATTTGTCTTTAGTACTTAATATGAAAACACTTGAAAGTATTAAGGCCCCACCTACTAAAATTGAAATTGTAATCTCTTCACTAAATAAAATAACAGAAAAGAAAATGACAAAAATAAGTGAGAGTTGGACAAGAGGATAAGTACGTGAAGCATCTATCTTCTTTAATGACATATAATAGAGTAGATCTCCAACGGTTACACTTACTCCTGATATTAGACATGCTAATAAATAGACAATTAATTCTAAGTTGGATAAATTTTTTAGAACAATATAATTTCCAAAAATTAAAGAGAATATGAAGGTTCCAAGACTAGTACAACACAGTCTAAAAAATAAATTGGGTTTTGGCTGTGTTTTTTCTAGTCCTTTTTTATAAACAAGTGAAGCTAGTGCCCAAACAAATATTGTGAATATTATGAAAATATATCCTATTAATTCAGCCATTTAGAAAATAATATTTAAATAAGTTTTAAAATTATTGTTTTTGCTTCATTGATTTCTGTCTTAATAAAAAGTTCTATATTCGAGTTTGATTAAATAAAAACATTTTGCAACAATTTCTGCATATTTTAACCAGTTATAGATCCAATATCATACAAGTTGATAAATCACTTTTAATTCAGGGGAATCAATAGATAGTTATTTATATAAAATTAGAAGAAATTTATTAAATTATAAGTTCTTTAATGAAATTATGAGGAAAGAAGATTTATTAAAACCAGTTGATTCTGAATTTATACAAAATTCTAAGATTAAATTATTAAAAACTCAAAAAAGTAATATTAAAACATTCAAAACAGGAACTACAACCGTTGGTTTGACCTGTAAGGATGCTGTTATTTTAGGAACCGATAAAAGAGCCACAATGGCATATTTTATAGCCAGTAAAATTTCTGAAAAACTGTATGAAATTCAAGAACATCTTTGGATGACGACAGCAGGTGGTGTAGCAGATGCTCAATATCTTGTAGATGTTTTACGAGCCGAGACTAGTATCTATCAATTAGCTCATGATCGTGAACCCATGTTAGTAAAATCAGCTGGGAAATTATTGTCAAATATCTTATATCAAAATAAAATGTTCCCATTTGAAGTTGGACTTATTTTAGGAGGAGTCACAGAAGCAGAAGGACCTACTCTTTTAGATATTAGTGCCTATGGTTCTATTCTACCAGAGAAGTACTGTGCTATAGGAAGTGGTCAAAACTTTTCCTATGGTGTTTTAGAGGCCAGATATAAAGACAATTTAACAATTGAAGATGGTAAAGAAATTGTAAAAAAAGCGGTTACCTCGAGTATTATACGAGATATGGCTAGCGGGAATGGGATTGATATTGCTGTTATAAAAAAAGAAGGTCCAGCTGACCGTGAATTTATCCCTATATAAAATTCTTATTAAAATTTCTTCTTCTAACAAAACTTTTTCTCTTCCTATTTAAGTTTTATCTATTATGATTTTCATTTAAAAAAAATTTAAAAGAAAATATTTAATAATAGTAATAGCATAATTTTATCAAAATAAATTATTTGTTCTTAAGCTAGAAGGATTATCTCTCTAATATTTAACAAAAAATAATTAACAACATATTACAATTATATCGGTGCAAATACAATGCCTTATAGTATCATAGTTGATTTATCTCATAAAGAAAAAATAGAAGATTTTCCCGAATTCAGTCTTGGCGAGGATGATTTTGAAATAGAATACATTGATAAAAATGAAGGGCCTATAGAATTTGATATGCTTGAAGATTTTGATATATTATTTATTGGAAATATTCAACACACCAAAGATGGAAAAGGAGATAAATTCACACAAGAGGAATTAAGAGATATTAAAAAATTTGTTGGAGAGGGAGGTGGTTTGCTTTTAACTAGTGGAGATGGAGGAGATAGAGATATTCCAATGAAAAAGGGTTCTATTAGGGTATTATACAAAGTAACAGGTGTTCGGAGATTTTGGAATGGGATTATCCATGAAGCGCCATCCAATTTTTTGGTTAAAAAAAAAAATCTTTTAGTGACAGAATTATTTAACCATCCTATCACAGAAGGAATTAATGAAGTTGTCTTTCCTAATTGCACATTCTTTACAATTTCAGAAGAAGATGTAGATGATATAATAGTAACTTCTGAAAAAGCAGAATTCAAATATTTTATTGATGATGATATTGACACAATTGGTGTAGTCCCTATATGTGTTGTTTCTGAATTTTATGAAGGTAGATGTGTAACCATCGGTTCTTCTGAATGGATGATTGAAGATAGCGATTTTGGGCTTGATGCTGGGGATAATCTTAAGTTTCTGTCGAACATTATCGAATGGCTCTCTTTTGAGACTTAAATAATTAATTAAGATTTTTTTACTATGGTATTTCGAGTTCTTCGACCGGATTCAGTATCTGTTTGGAAAAATGAAGAAATTCTTAACCGATTTTCAAAATATCGTGGAATAATCGATGGAACACAAGTAGCAAGATATCTAATTGCTAAGACTTTAGAATGTAAATATAATACCAATGATACAATTGAAAACCTTGAGAAGCTCCTAAAAGAAAAATCTTTAGAATACAATGAATTATTAAAAAGCAGCATAGAGGAAATAAAACATCGTAAAACTGTTTCTAAATCATATATTAATCTAGCAGAAACACTTGCATATAATTATCTTGAAAGTTGCATTTTTTGCGAGCGCCAATGTGAGGTTAACAGAATTGATGGAAAAAAAGGTTTCTGTTTGATATCAAAAGATTCGTATATTTCATCTGCTTTCCTTCATATGGGAGAAGAACCCATATTAATCCCCAGCGGTACTATTTTTTTTCAGGGATGTAATTTTGGTTGTGTATTCTGCCAGAATTATGATATCTCCCAAGCATGGAAAGGTAAGAAGAATATTGAAGATGTTGCACAAAAAGTTAATACAAGTCAGTTAGCTGCAATAGCAGAAAAATTAGTTGATCGTGGAGCAATTAATATTAATTATGTAGGTGGTGACCCAATTCCTAATATTCATACAATAATTGGCAGTTTAAACTTTCAGCAATCTAACATTTGTCAGTTATGGAATTCAAATTTTTTTTTAACTGATAAGTCTCTATCACTAATTATAGATTTTATTGATTTTTGGTTACCTGACTTTAAATATGGTAATAATGAATGTGCAAAAAAATATTCTGGTATTGATAACTACTTTGACATCATTTCCAGAAACCATAAAAGAGTCCACGACGAAGGAAGTGGAGAAATTTGTATTAGACATTTAGTCATGCCAAACCATATTGAATGTTGCTCTAAACCTATCTTAGATTTCGTCGCTAAAGAATTACCAAAAGCGGTTATGAACATTATGGGTCAGTTTAGGCCACAATATAAGGCGTTTAACTATGAAGAAATAAATAGAACACCTACTTCCCAGGAAATGAGAGAAGTAAAAAGTTATGCTGATAAGTTGGGTATATTATATGAGCCGGTTTCATAAAGAAATCTTATACTAGTAAAATCTATAAGTAATTAAATATTTTCATACTTAACATTTTACTATGCTGCTTTTAAAACTTATAATAAATGATTTGTAATGACACTTAAATTAGAGGATGTAAAGGGTATTGGCAAAAAAATTGATACATTAAAAGAAGTGGGGATAGACTCGGTAGAAAAATTAGCTAATGCAACTATGGAAGAATTAATAGAATTAAAGGGGATTGGAAAGGCTACCGCCCAAAAAATGGTAGATAATGCTAAAAAATTACTATCTCAAAAAACTGGAGAAGCAACAAAAGAAGTAATGGCAAAACAAGAAGAAGGAGAGAAGAAAATTCAAGAGGAGATTAAAAGATTAGAAGAGAAAAAGATAAAGTTGCAAGGGAAAAAAGTAGAAGAGGGAGACTTTATTCTCGTAAAAATAACTGCTCGAACTCAAAAGGGCCAGATTTTTAGAGTTTCTTCTGAAGAGGACGCTAAAAAAGCTGGTATATACGATGAAAAAAAGGCTAAACAGGGATATTACACTCCAGAATTTGTTATAGTGGGAAAACCAGGATTTTTAAATGAAGGCCTTACTGAAACTATTAAAGAAATGAACTTTTTTGAGAAAAAATCTGTAAGAATCCCTCCAACCAAGGCTTTTGGAAAACGAGATCCGCAGAAAATTGAAAGAATTGGTATTGCTAAATTTAGAAGATTAAATGAGGGAAAAAACCCTGAAATTGGAAAAGAATTCGTTAAAAAAACTCAAGGACAAGTGCAGAGGGGGACCGTAACGAACGTTGTACAAGGAAGAGTTATCATTGATTATAATCATCCTTTGGCCGGGCAATCCATAGATTACAATTTAGAAATAATCGATAAAATAGAAGATTTCAATGAAAAGATAGAATATTTCATGATTAACAAAGGAATTCCTCAAGAAAATATTTCCGATTTTCAAGTAAGTTATCTTCCTAAGAGTAAAACTTTAGAGATTGCTATTCCAAAAATGTTTTTGTTTCAAAATTTAACATATGTCAAATTCGGATTAGCTATGGATTTACAAACTCATATGACTAATGAAATTGATGATGTAAAGTTCATTGAAGTTTATGAAAAGATCCCTTTACCAGAAATACCTTCAGAATCTGTCATGAAAAAAGTTGAGGAATTTAATAAAGAACAAGAAGATAAAGAGGAAATTTTAGAATAAAAACATTTTATAATATTTTATGTTATTCTCAGTTTTGATTCAAGTTCTTCCTTTTTTTTCACCTTTTCTTTCTTATATTCTGCCTTTTTTTTGCGATATTGAGATCGTTTTCGTTGATATTCCATCCTTCTTTTTAGAGATTTACCTTTCTTTTTTAAATAATCCTTTTTAGCTTTCTTGTATTCTTTTTTAGCTTTCTTATATTCCTTTTTTGTTCTTTGATATTTTTTATATCTCTTCTTTATTTCGTGTCGCAGATCTTTACTAATATCACCAATTCCTAATTCATTTAATTGTTCTTTGAATTTTTCAAATGATTCAAATCTAATTACTATTATTCCTAGTTCTCTAGCGGGAACTAAATTTTGAATTTTATCATCAATAAAAATACATTTTTTTGGTTTTGTATCTAATTTTTTTAAAACATATTTGTATTTCTCCATGTCTGGTTTGATAAATCCAATTTCATTAGATAAGAAAACATTATCAAAAATATCATAAAATCCTCTTAATATGTTAGATTTAGCATGGATATCATGGGTATTTGACATCAAACTTACAGTATAATCTGCCTTATGTAAACGTTCTATTATTTCTTCCATTTCAGAAGATATATTTGTTACTTGAGAATATAAATCAAACCAAAGCTCAATATAATATTCCACATTTATTTTTTTAGCCGGCAATGCCCCATTTTTTTTTTGAAAAGGATAATAATATTTATCAAAAATCTTCTCTAGAAATTCACGGGAAGAAATTCTTCCAGAACTTAAACTTCTTCTAATTTTTCTTATGAATGAATTATCATCACGCGGTATTGAAATGTCTAAATCTGATTCAATTATATCGAGTAAGTTCTTTAATACAAAAGTTTTTTCAATCATTACTCCCCCAAAATCAAAGATAAAGTGCTTTATCTTATATAATCTGACTTTCTGTTTCTCTCCATAAATTTTAGACTTTTCCAGTAGTTCTTGCTTACTCATTTCTAATATTTATACATTAATTATATGAATGACTATTTTGCTTTTTCTTTAATTTCTTAAATTTATTTAATATTAGATTACATATACTTTCTGCTGGTGAATTATTACATTTCCAATTTGTAAACTCCGGAAATGAACCAGGATCCACCACATATAATTTATCACTCGATTCTTCCCTAACAATATCCAAATGTCCAAATAAAAGATCACCCTTAAAAAAATTTTTCCATTTATTAATTAGGTCTCTCACATCATTTGGTGTTTGTATTTTTTTCATATCAACATGCTCATGCGCCAAAGGGGGTTTAATTAAGGTGCAAATAACGTTATCAATAAAATATACATTATAATGAACTCCTTTAATGTATTTTTCTAAGTATAATATTGCATTTTTTATTGATTTTAAATCTTCATATGATTTAATAATTCTAACTCCTTTACTTCCTGATCCCATTATTGGCTTTAAAATAAATGGAAAATCCTTTAAATCCAATTGATTTCTAAATGTATCAGCTGTGCCTAAGTAAATTTCTGGTGTTATTAAGCCTATTTTTTTCATTAAAAAATGTGACTGTATTCTATTCTTCTGCATGAAAGAGATTTGTGGTTTTGGAATAACAGGAATATTATTTGCTTCTAAAAAATAACCAGCATATAGAAAAAAAAGGCTTTTTGATTTTAATATATAAAAGTCCTGATTTAATAGTGTTTCATTTATCACTAAATTCTCTAAAGTGTAAATTGAAACATTAAATCCTTTATTTTCTAAACAAACTTTTAAATCACTAGTCATCATCGTTTTCCTTTTCGATAAAATTCCAATATTCATTTTCCTTATCATTTTTATTTTTTTGCTTGCTCTAATAAAAAATCTACTACGATTTTAGGACCATTCTCAATATAATTGAAATTTGGAGTGCAATTAATATCTGTTAAGAAAAATTGATCTTTTGACTTCAGAAAATCTAGTGAAGTAATTTTTAAATCCATGATATCCATTGCCTTATAACAATATTCTTTTAGTTCAGAATTCTCATCAATTTTTCTTCTTGATTCAGTCTTATTAGGATTAACTAATATGGGTAATTGTTTGTAAAAGTAAACCTCCTCTCCAATACCATAGATCTTATACTCCCATTTGCTTTTAATAAATTTTTGATAATAAAGGTAATTGTATTTTGGATCCATTTTATCGACTTCATTTAAAGCTCTCTCATCAGCTACCATCAATTGTCCATTTACTTTATTAACTATTGGTTTAAATTTATAATTTTTCTGATCTATTATATTTTTTATAATATAATCCCTAAATGGGGGCTTACTCTCTTTAGGATTTAACGAAAATTCAGGAATCGGAATTCCTGCCTTTTTTAAAACTACACTATTTAAAAATCTATTTATTGCTAACCATGTACCTTTAAAAGAATTGATTACCGGAATGGAAGTTTTCTCTTCAATTAATTTTGTAAGAGCTAAAACTAAATCTCCTTTCGCTTTAACAAAAAATAAATCTTCATCAAAATTTAGCGTTGAGCTATTTAAAAGAAAAGATTCTTCAATATATATTTTTACATCCGTTTTGGATTTTAAATGCTTTAAGAACTCAGTAACTTTATACTTCAAATGATATTTATCAATTATTATTCCTATCTTTTTCACATAATTTACCTTTGAAGTCTTTTTTTTAAAAAAAACAGTTTTTCACTTTAATATTTTATAAAAAAAATCTATAATTTAAATGCGAGTAATAATACAGTCTCATATTAAATTCTATGAGATTGAAACATGAGTTATTAATTAATTTTAGATCTCAGGTTTTTTAACGATTAAAATATCTGAAACTTAGTTAATAATCAATATATTTAAATATCTTAATTTATTCATAATCTATCAAAATGAATAGGGTTTTTTGGGTGTCAAATAAGCTTAATAGGCTCTACATAGGCTCAATTTGTAACCGTGATCTCGAAGTTTTCGAGAAAATCAAAAAATTCTGTAATAAAAACTATAATCTTTCTATTATTAATCTTTTAAAAAAAGGATCCAATAATTTTAATGTTAATTATCTAAAGAAACAATTAAAGAAGTACCCTATTTCATTAATAATTGTTAAGCTATTATCTGAGAATTTAAACCAAGAAATCTATAGAGCCCTCCGTGAGATTGCTCCGAATATTCCTCTAATAAATAGTTCACGAGCGGTTAAAATGTGCGAGAGTAGAACTCAAACCTTTAAATTTATAAAACAAAGAGTTAAGAAATTAAATATCCCTGAAACTTTCTTTTCTATGAAGGAAGCTTATAACGCTTGCAATAATGGAACTAAAGTTATCATAAAACTTGACACCCATAATATACCAAATTTACCAAAGAATGATAGAATTGTAGGAATAGCTAGAAATGTGACCGAATTCAAGAAATTGGTTGAAAATTTTCGAGAAGACGAGTTGTTTTTTCAAGAATATATAAAAAAAACTGATATCATCTATAAAATATATGTTATTGATCGTTGGGCAGTATCTATCACGTCTCATAATAGATTACATGAAAAAGATAATTTATCTCCTTTAGAATTAATCCATATTCGAGTACCTATTGATAAACAATTGAAAAGAAGAATATTAAGATTAGGAAGAAAAATTGGTTTGTCTATTTTTGGTATTGATTATATATTAAATGAAGAGGGTACACCTTACATTATAGATATTAATGACTTCCCAAGTTTTCGAAGCATACCTGAAGCAGTGAGTTTATTATCAGATTATATTTATAATATGGTCATTATGCAACGAGAACTATTTAAAACCCCTGCTAAAGTTAGAGGTTAATGATTAGTACTTTTTTAAATAATTTATCGTTCTCTTTTATTGTTTATAAATTCTAAGAGTTGCTTTTTAGCATTGTAATCATCTAATTGTTCTGGAGGATGTTTTGCAAAAAAAGAACATGCTGATTGTAAAACACCTCCAATTTTTCTATCCTTTGCAATTTTACTTACTCTAATACAATCTGCTATAACTCCTGCTGAATTATTACCATCCTCTACAAACATTGTAATATCTACTCTAACTGGTGCTCCTCCAAATATTCGTCCTTCGAGTCTCATATATGCTTCTTTTTGGTTTTTTAAGAATGGTATATAATCTACAGCAGAAATTTGACAATCTACTGTGTTTTTATTCTGGAGATTAGCAATTACAGCTTCAGTTTTTGATTGTCTTTTTCCTTCATCATATCGTAATAAGCCATTCCCCATAGGAGTTAGCAAATTACAAAAATCGCTAGAACCACCCCAATCAAGTTGAATTGTTTTATCCAAAACTGCTCCTCGCATTGGGAAAAGATTAGCTAAAGTTCTATGGATGATAGTAGCTCCGATTTGTGATTTTACATCATCACCTATTAGAGATAGATTTAAATTCTCAGCTTTTTTGACTATTTCTGGATCTTTAACCACACGTGAGGGCATTCCATTTATCACACACGATCCTGCTTCCAGTGCACTCTTGGCATAAAAATTTACAGCTTGGTGTGAACCTGTTGGCAGGAGAATGACTGTAACATCTACATTATTGTTTTTTATTTCTTGGGTAATATCAACTGGTTTTTGATTATTTTCAGTTGGAATTATTTTCTTAATATTGCTATCCAATCCATCCATAATAGGACCTTTAATTACGGGAGCATTCATAAATTCAGGTTCATAAAGTTTCATATTACAATTTGGTTCAGCAAATATGGCTTTACTAAGATCTCTTCCAACTTTATTTGAATTGACATCAATTCCAAGGACAAAATTGATGTTATTTATACTATATTGGGTAATTTCAGGCAAGATTCCCAAAATCTTTTCAGGATTTTTCTTGTAGTTTTGTATTCCTTGCACGAGAGCTGAAGCTACATCACCCACCCCAACAATGGCACAATTAATATTATTCGCCATGATATCTTCTTATATAAAATGATTATATTTAAATAATTTTAATATAGAGTAATGAAATGTTTATGAAAATAATAAATAATTTTGACTTAAATATCAATACCATAATCTTTAGGAAAACAAAGTTATTGAATTAAATTTATTAAATTCCTTCGTATTTACTTAATCATCTTTTAGTAATCTCAAGTAAAAAATTAATTTCATGTGGTTATATTGGAATTTAATATTGATCTTTTAATTCTTATTCTTTTAATTATCATTACTTTAATGCTAGTTCTTTTTTTATTGTATTTATTAGTACCTTTGATTTTTAGTCGCTTTATTTCTCCAAAATTTAACGCTTCTTATGTATTTGATTCAAAAGATTTTAAGAAAAAACAAAACCAAGAAAAGATCCTTCTTCAAGATATAACAGCACATATTAAAGTCAATATGAGCATAGGATCATATAAAATTTCATTTGGAAATGAAAGAGAACTTATAAGAGGTATTTTAAAAATAAGGCATAATTCAAAAGAGTATTATAATTCTAATCCCTCTCAAATCAATGAAAAAGCACTTAAATTACTTAGTATTAATGAAATTGATGGAAATGACAAATTGGGAACGTTCAAATCAATTAATGCTCAATATCGATTAAAAGACGAGGAGAGAAATATAAACACATCTATTAAGCAATATAATAAACAAGATTTTATTATATTTGAACTTTCAATTCCAAATGGTTTGAATAATAGTTCTTCAGGTGAATTTTCTGAACTTATTACTTCTTTTCCCTCTTTTATAAATAAAAGCCCTAATATTAATATATTTACCTTTAGAAATGCAATCTTTTGCCCACCCTCTCGGAAGATCAATACAACTTCAGCACCAGTAATATTATATGACAATGATCTTAATAGTGTTGTCATTTCGCCTCTGGATAATTTTTTAAATGCAGTTATCTCCGAAGATAAGAATAAAAGGATATCTTGTGGGATTCAAGGGGGGATCAAGGAACTCCCAAAAGGATATTCACAAAAATTCATACTGATTTTTAGTAAAGGGATAAACCAATCAATGCAGCGTTTAGGTGATTTATTGTTAAAATATCATGGTTCAAAGCGTAAAAGTCTCTATGCTAATGTTATTACTTCTTACATAGGATTCTGGACTGACAATGGTGCTTATTATTATTATAAAACAGAAAAGGGAATGAATTACGAAGATACAATGGTAGCAATTAAAGATTATTTTGAAGAAAATAAAATTCCAATAGGTTATTATAATTTTGATAGTTGGTGGTATTTAAAACACACAAATAAAACATTTTCAACTATTTTAAAACCACTTATAAGAATAATGGGAGGTGGTTTGTTTGGAAATACATTACGTTGGGAAGTAGATCCTAAGAATTTTAATACAGATTTGAAAACTTTTCATCGAGAACGATTTAAAAAACCGATAACTGCCCATAATCGTCGTTGGGATGCGAGATCTCCTTATGTCGAGAAATTTGAGTTTGAAACATATAAAAATCACGCAATTCCCCTGAAAAAAGAATTCTGGGATTGGTTAATGACTCATGCTAGAGAAAGTGGGATTGCAGTTTATGAGCAAGATTGGATGAAAAACCAAATTGTAAGTATGCCTATTTTAAGGAAGATTTTTAGTGTTCAGGAAGAATGGCTCAATAATATGGCTACTGCAGCTAAAGAAAATACTATCGATATCTTCTATTGTATGCAAACTCCCGGAATTTTGTTGTATAGTATACAACATTCAAATATTAACATTGCTCGATGTTCGGGGGATTATAATCAGAGATGGCCATTAAGTTATAGATTTATCCATTCTACTCAAACAAATATCCTTTTTCATGCTATTGGAATCAATTCACATCCAGATGTATTCCGTTCAAAAGCGATGGAAAATGTGAAATTAAGTTTTTTTACTGAAAGATTTCCCGACTTCAAGTGTCTATATCAAATTTTAAATGCAGGTCTTGTAGCTCCTGGAGATAAAAAAGAAAATGTCAATTGGCCTCTTTTACAAAAAACGTGTAGAAATGATGGCTTATTGTTAAAACCGGATAAAGCATTAACTGCAAATGATTTGATGTTTAGGAAACACAGGAAATATTACATATGTGATACTTATTCAAAATTTGATAATTTAACTTGGGGATATATTTTAATTTCCAATATATGGCCTAAAAGAGTGAAGGAAACTTTTGTTAAAATGGAGGATCTTGGATTTAAAGAAGATGATTATATCCTCTATGATTATCAATCTGGTGATGTAAAACGAATAAAAATAAATGATATTATAGAAATTGGTAAATTGCGAAAATACAGTTATAAATATTTCATCTTATGTCCAATTACAGAAAGTGGTTTGTCTTTAATAGGGTGTCCCGATAAATTTGTTACTTGCTCGAGAAAAATGTTCACAAAAATCAATGCAACGAAAGACACTCTTAATTTTTCTGTAGAAGATATAAAAAATACAATAATCAAAATATTAGTTTACTCAGAAAATGAACCATCTTCCATTCAAGTCGACAAAAGATTATTAGATTCATGGAATTATGATGATTCATTAAATATTATTGAATTAAAGTTAAATTTTGAAAAAGATGGTAAAAAACATGTATTAATTCAAAAGTAACATATTAATTATTAAATTATTTTAAAATTAAGTATAAATAAAAATGGTTAAGCTTAAAGTAGTTTTTTCAGCAAAACAAGATCATGTAGTTGTTAAAAAGTTAATTAATAAACTAAGGCCAATTAGAGAATTTAGTTTAAAACTCCATGATCCTACAAAAGCTTTTTTCTGTCTTTCTGATATGCCTCAATCCATTAAAAATGCAGATTTAATTATTGCAAAGGTAAGAAATGAATGCTCAATTGATTTATTACATTATGCTAAACTTTATGATATACCTACTCTTCATGATATCGATACAGTCTTGATGTGTAAGAATAAAATTGCGCTCGATTACGTCTTAAGAAAAGTAATAGCAGATCATAAGAAAGATTTGGAAAATTTTATAATGCCTAACTCATGGAATCAATCTTTATTAAATCTAAATAAGTTTAAAAAATGGGCTTTACCCTTATTACCTATAGTCATTAAAAGTCATTATCAGCATGATAAATGTAATCGTTTTAATTTTCTTGTTCAACAAATCGAGGAGGTTGATATATTTTGTAAAAGATACGATCAATTCTTATATTATGATGTTTATGTTCAAGAATTTATCGAATGCGATGGATTAGAAATAAAAGTATATGTAATTGGAGATAAAGTTTTTGGTATTAAAAGAGAAAACCCCATTTATAAATTCTTAAGAGAAAAACCAGATTATATTGATGTAAATTTAATTGAACGAGAAGAATATAAAATTACGGAAGATATCCTAAAATTTTCATCTATCTTATCTAAAGAGTTAAATCTTAAGATTTTTGGATTTGATCTAGTCCGGGCTATAGATGATGATAAATTCTACCTTATTGATTTAAACGACTTTCCAAGTTTTAAAGGGATTCCCAATATAGCTAATGAGTTAAGTATTTTTATCAAAAATTATGTATCAACATTAAAATCATAATTATACAAGTTATTATTATTTAAAAAGAGTTAAGGTACTTTATTGAATATTATGCCTTAATTTTTTAAGGGATTATAATAAAAGGAAATATAACTAGGTAAGCAACTACACCATATACAATACAGAAATAACCGAAGCTAATTCTTTGAGCAACTCGGAGTAAAAACTCTATGGTTAGATATCCTACTAAAAAGCTAACTAGTAGCGTTCCTAGAATTATAAATATATCGAGAGTACCGATAATTGATCCTCCTCCAAAAATATTAACTATAATTTCAACTATAATGGAAGCGATGGCAACAGGTACAGACATTAAAAAACTTAAGCGCAATGCATTATCTTGGTTATATTTCTCCAATAGGATAGCTGAAACTGTTACTCCTGAGCGGGAAATTCCAGGTAAAATTGAAACTCCTTGAATTAGGCCAGATAAGAAACTATCTTTTGGGATTAAGTTCTGTGCTACCACTTCTATAGTATTTTTACCGTATATTTTGCGTGTTCTAAGCAATATAATACCAGTAATAATTAATAATCCTGAAATGATTAGAGTTATTAAATCTCCTTGAAATGCTGTAAAAGCTTCTGATAATATTATTCTAAATATGAAATAGAGAGGTAATGCGGTAATTCCGGTACCTAATGTGGCATAAATTAGCCAGTTTCTTTTTCTAACATCTGCATCCTCCACTTTATAGACTTTAGGCATAAAACTTTTAAATATCTTGATATAATCTGTTCTAAATTTAAATAATACAGCGAATGTTGTACCTAAATGGAGCCATATTGCAAGACTAAATGCATCCTCGGCAGAAATACCAAATAAGTTCATCGATACAATCATTACCTGACCAGAACTAGAAATAGGAAGCCATTCAAAAAATCCTTGAAGAATAGCGATAATAATATACTCTATCATTTTTTAAAAATCATATTGGTTTAATCCTTTCATTAAATTTTCGATAATTTCATCACGTGCTATTCTGAATCCAATAAGTTCTTTCATTGAAGGATCCTCAATATCTCCTAGTTCTCCGGCAAATTCTTTTATAGTCAAGATCTCTTTACTATCTAAATTAAAAAATCTATTGATTTCTTCTTTATGTCTGTTGGTTAATGTAAGTATTAAGTCTGCTTCTTCTACTAATTCAGGATGTTTTTTTAAATCAGAAGAGAGTGCTCTTTCTGATAATTTAATTCCCACTTCTTCCATAGCCAATTTAGCATCCATTGATATTAGCATTCCGTCTCGAGCGTTTGAAGCTATCCCACCAGAAGATATTTTCACGTTTAAATCTACTTTTGAAAAAAAATCTTTTAAGAAACCTTCTGCCATAGGGCTTCTGGCTGTATTAACCGAACAAACAATTAAAATGTTTTTATAGGGGAATTTATTCTTCATTGTTTAAATGAAAAGAAAGATGTAAAAAAACTCTTATTATTTAAAACTCTCCTTGTTTGCGAATTTTATACCCTTATTTCTCATAGTTTTTAAAGCATTTCTTATACTGCCCTCTGGTAAATCAACTCCTCTCGTCAAATCAACTAATAAATAGACTTTGTAACCAATATCAAATCCATCCATAGCTGTATAGTAGCAACAATAGTCTAATGCAAGTCCACATATAAAAATTCGCTTGATTTTTTTTGAATTTAGATATTCGCGCAATCCAGTCTCAGATTTCTTATCATTTTCTTGGAAACCAGAATAACTATCGACATTAGGATTCATCCCTTTTTTGAATATTGCATCTGCTAAATCCACATTCAAATCCTTATGAAATTCTGCTCCTTTTGTACCTTGTACACAATGATCTGGCCATAAAACTGGTCCTATGGCCCCATCATCAGACATAAATTCATCACCAGGATTCTTTCCAGGATGATTACTAGCAAATGATAAATGATTTTGTGGATGATAATCTTGAGTCAGTACAATTTTTGATCCACTTTTTTTAAACAAACTAGCAATTTGATTTATATCATTTATAATTAAATCTCCTTCGTTAATAGCTAGGGCTCCTCCTGGAATAAAGTCATATTGTATGTCCACAATAAGTAGTGCATCTTTCTTACCAATTTTTATATTCATCTCAAAGTTTAATGGTTCCATAACAAAATTACTTCCACATTTTCATTTAATTCAATACATTATTGGATTTTTTAAATCTTTTTGTATACCAAATAATAGGAGTTAGATAAGTACCATAATAGAATTGAAAAAATTAATGTCCACTCATAAACAGGCATAATTACATATATCGCCTGTCCGAAATAATAACAAATATCTTGAAAAAAACTGCAAAAATTCGTTATAAAAAAGGGTATCAAAAAAGAGAGAAAAATTCCAGCAACTATAAAATTAATATAGGTTATAATTTTTGAAAATCTTGAATTTTTTAGCATCAAAACTCCAAAAAACAGGCAAGTTATTGCACCTCCTATCCAACTAAAAAGAGCAAATAGCCCATGTAATCTACTAATAAGTGGATCTATACCTGTAACAGCTCCAGTTCCTACAGCAGATACTGAAGAAAAAATCCCCGAACCAATTGCGATTTTTCTAATAATTTCATTTGTGTTTTCATCTCTCAGAGCTTTTCCAAGATAAATATAAAAAGGAATTGCCATGATATTAGATATTATCAATCCTAACCTTAAATAAATACCAGCCGGATAAAGAGTTAGCCAACTTATTGAATATTTCCACATTATATATTCAGGAGATAACAGAAGTGCTGTAAGCTCACCTAAAAGACCAATAGAAAAAGTTAACATACCAAAAATATATCCTGGCAAGAATTTGAAAAGGTTATCAAAGAATTTATTTAACTTATTCATAATAATCTGTCTATTTTTTAAAATTTAAAAATTTCCATCAAAAACTAAAAATAGTACTAAAAAGGTAAAAATATCTTTTTTAATTAAATTTTTTTATGAATCATATAAATTGCGATAATGAGATACCAAAATATTACTGCTATTGTATTGATCCACTCCAATAAGGGGAGTACTGTCATTAAAAATCTTAAAACAGGAAAAATATGCAAGAGAAAGATTAACATCAATAAGCTTAGAGAAAGAGAAACAAAAAAACCAAAATATGCAAGTAGATTTGAATAATTTGAATCTCTTAATATTAAAAGATTATAAATTGTAATGTAACATAAACCAAAACCCCAACTAATTATAGCAGAAGTCCCATGTATATATGCAATTATCAGGTTAGAGCCACAGAAAACTCCTAAAAAGAAAAAGCTAATACATGAAATATTTGCGCATATAATAGAGCTTTTTTTTAATTTTTTATTAATTTGCTCTTCATTAAAGGTTCTTCCAAGATAATTTACAAAAATTAGGGCAAATAATCCCGAAAGTATATTTCCAACGTTAAAAAATATACCTCCCGGTCCTAAACATAATGTACTTACAGCATTTCTCATGAAATCGTATTCCATGATAGGGTACATTAAAAGCGCAATAATATCACCTAAAACTCCAACAATAATAGAAAATAAACCAAATAATCTTCCCGGGATAATCATATTAAGTTTTTCAATAAAAATATCCATTATTTCCATAATAAATTATGTAAAAATTTGAATATCTTAAAAATTTAAGGTTTTTTTTATATACCTGTAAAATAGTTAATGCTAAAATAAAAAAATCCGAAAAAAGAATAAAATCAAAAAATGGTTTTAGTTAGATTTTGATAATCTTATTATAAGAATTGAACCTTTGCTTCTTCCCTTAAACTATATTAAAGTGTTTTACTAACAATTCAAAAAATTTTAATTAATAATTCTAATTATTATAATATAGATTCTGTTAATATAATCCGAAATCGTAAAAAATTGTAATATTTTAGCGCTCGTAGTATAGTGGTAATATGCTGGCTTCCCAAGCCAGCGTCCCGGGTTCAATTCCCGGCGGGCGCATTTTTTAACAACCATTAATTAAATTCAGATTAAAAATTATTGAAAATCTCTCTCAATTCTATTGGACTATATAAGTTTAAAAAAGTAAAAAATTATTTATTCACTAATTTAGTTTCCTTAATTTTCCAAAAATTGATCTATGTTGTTCAAATTTGATAAAAAAAACTGATTGTTAATTTCACCAGGAAATCCCTTTAATAAATCTTAAATTATCTATTATTTGTTTAGATTCATGTAAGGGTACTTCCATAAAAGCATAAAATTCATTCTGCCAAAAAGCCTTACCTGATGTTGCAGATCTAATATCTTCAGCGAATTTTATTGAATTTCTTACAGGTAATAACAATTCTATAATCGCTTGATATTCCTTTTCTTGATCAATACTTTTGATTTTAGTAGAATATTTTGAGGGTAAGGTCGTTGCTATTTTAATATATTCAGGAGGAATTTGGATAATGGTGTGATAGATAGGTTCCATTAAGATTAATTCTGCTTCATTTAATCCTTTTTTAATTGCATCATAAAACATAGCGGACAATTCAGAAAAAGCATTTTCTTCGTTAAGATTCTTTATTTTTAAATCTGAAATAATTATTTTAATTTCTGTTAACTTCTCTCCACATAATGGACCATTTAAATGAATTTTCTCAATAATTTCTAAAATAGTATCTTTATAAAATTCCTCTAATTTCAGATTTCCTTGATAAATTAAGATATTTTGATCATCATCACATTTCCAGAAATTCTCAATTTCAATATCCGCTAAATTTGTCTTTTCACTCAAAACTTCTTTTAATGTTTTAAAGGGTTTTATCGTCTTATAATCTATATTTTGAAAAAATCTAACCGTATTATTATCCAGTCTTTCTAATTTTAATTCTAAAGAACATTGATTATTAGGTGAGGTAGCAGAAATCAAGGAAGAATCATATTTACACGACTCTTTAAAAACAGCTCTAGGTTCAGAGATAGAAACATTGACCCCCCTTTTTCCAATTTCATTAGCTGTAACTTCAAGATGTAATGGGCCCATCCCAGATAGTAAGAATTCACCATTTTCTTCGTTAATTTCAAATTTTAAATTTGGATCTTCAATTAACAAATTCTCAATTAATTCTTTCATTTTGTCAAGGTCTCTTAGATATTCTGGCTCAATTGATGCTGTAATTACAGGAGTAGTAACATATTTCACACTTTCGAATGGTACCATACCATCAATGTTTTTGCTATCAATTATGGTTTCACCACTTTTAATCTTCTTGATGCCCTCTATTGCTACTATATTACCCACAGGTATTTTTTCTACTTGCTCCCTTCTTTGTCCCATGAAGATGGCAATTTTCTGAATTCTATCATAATTATTTTCATTCAAAAGAAATATTTCATTTTTATTCGAACAACTACCAGAGAAGATTCTTCCTGTTGAGATTAATCCATGTTTCCCAACTTGCACCTTACTTAAACATACAATTAAAGGACCATTTGGATCACAATTAACCATGGCTTTTCCTAGTTCAGAATTAATATTCCCATCCCATATTTTTGCAATTCTATATTTTTGTGCTTCTATTGGATTTGGTAAATGATCAACGACCATTTCTAATATGGCCTTATGAATTGGAAAATAATTAGCTAAATCAGCATAAGTTTTTTTCGAATAAGTTTCTTTTTTATATCGCTCTCTAATATCATTAAATTTCAAGACACTTTTTTCTAAAATATTTAGAGTGAAGCCCCATTTGTGTAAAGCTGACCCAAAAGTAACATTTCCTGCTAGTGGCGATACTTTCCATCTTTTATGGAAAGGATGTTCAGCATATCTTTCTATTAGAGTGTTAAATGATTTAATTATCCTTATATATTTTTTTTTAATCTCCTCATCAGAAAGCTTCAATTCTCTAATTAAACGATCTACTTTATTAATAAATAATACTGGTTTAACTCCTTCTTGTAAGGCTTGTTTAATCACAGTCTCAGATTGTGTTATTACTTCTTCAACAGCATCCACTACTACCACCACGCCATCGACTAACCTCAGTGCTCGAGTAACTTTACCACTAAAGTCTAAGTGTCCTGGTGTATCAACTAAATTAATTAGAAATGGCTCATGACCTTCAAGAGATTTCTCATAATATAATGATATATTTGCTGATTTCATAGTGATGCCTCGTCTTTGTTCTTCCTCAAGAAAGTCTAATGCACGTGCTTCCCCTGCTAACTCTGGGGATAAAAATCCAGCTTCACTAAGTAGAGAATCAGAAAGTGTGGTTTTTCCATGATCTATATGGCCAACTAATCCAAAATTCCTAATATTTTCGGTTTGGTTCATTAATCTCAAGATTTCGGAAATCTCCTTACGATAGGGCATGGTCTAATGAGGGTTTTTCTATAATCTTATTTAGGATTATAAATATTATGATTAAAATTTTAGGATTTCTATTGAAAATCAGTAGGAAATGATTTTTCTCGCTACTCAAGATCTTCTTCATTTAATTGATAGATATACTATCAATTTCAGTTGGGTCAGATAGCACATTAAAAAATCATTTCCCACAAAAAAAAAAGAATGAAATAATTTAATTTATTACAATCTCAATTAAAATAACAATATTATGTCTAGTGGTTATGAAACTAGAATTTGACTTCTCCATCAATTCTTACAATTCTTCCATCAATATGCAATCTTTTATCATAAAATAATTCAATTGCTTTGGGAAAAATTTTATGTTCCCACTCTAGAATTCTCATTCCCAAAGTCTTTTCAGTGTCAGTATCATGTACTGGAACACATTTTTGTATAATTATAGGTCCATGGTCTGCTTCTATGTCAATAAAATGAACTGTTGCTCCTGATACTTTAACTCCGTACTCAATGGCATCTTTATGAGCATGCATCCCTCTAAATGAAGGCAAAAGAGCAGGATGGATATTCATTACATTTCCATTAAAAG
>JBHLKB010000008.1:0-22780 GCA_048887205.1 Candidatus Hodarchaeota archaeon | reverse complement strand
TAAATTCCTGCTTCATATTTCTCACCTGTAATTCCATTATACATTACTTCTCTCCCGTTAAATTCAAATCCAGCATCCACTAATTGCTCCTGAAGTGTTGTAATATCAGTCCACTCAAATGCAGTTGCATCACCTAATTTTCCTGTCGTACACGCAATCTTTCCACTGATGCCTTCAAAAAGTTGTCCTAAAGTCATTCTTGATGGCATTGCGTGGGGATTTACAATTATATCTGGAATTACTCCGGAGGCTGTATATGGCATATCAGCTTGATCTACAACTAGTCCTAATACTCCTTTTTGACCATGTCTCGAAGAAAACTTATCTCCTAATTCTGGAATCCTCAAATCTCTAACTTTTATCTTAACTAATTTATTCCCATCGACAGTTTCTGAAATAATTACTGTATCAACAATTCCTTGTTCATTATGACGCATATTTTTAGAAGTTTCGCGTCTATTTGGTTGCATAAGCTCAAATTCTTCGTATGATTTGATAAATCTAGGTGGAGATGTTCTTCCAATAAGGACATCTCCTCCATTAACTTGTGTTTCTGGCTCTATTATACCGTCTACTTCAGATAATAATCTATATGATTCAGCAGATTTGAACCCTCTTACGCCTCTTTCTGGGATCTCGAATTTATCAACCTCTCCACCAGGATACTTTCTTTCCTCGGCATCATATGTTCTGAAAAAGTGACTACGTGCAAGACCTCTCTCGATTGATGCTTTATTAATAATAATCGCATCTTCTATATTGAAACCTTCAAAACTCATCATTGCAATAATAAAATTTTGACCTGCTGGTCTTTTGTTTATCCCTATGATCTCCATTGGACTAGTTTTTACTAACGGCTGTTGAGGATAGTGTAATGTATGTCCTCTGGTGTCTAATCTCAAATGCATGTTTGCTGCAAATAAACCTAAAGCTTGCTTTACCATTCCTGCTTCATAAGTATTTCTAGGGGATTGGTTATGCTCTGGAAAAGGGATAATAGAAGCACAAATCCCAAGAATTGCTGCTGGTGATATCTCTAAATGAGTATGTTCTGGTGTAATATCCTCTTCAAACATTGCTATATAGGCGTTCTCTTCTTCTTCAGCATCCAAATATTCAATAACGCCCTTTTGAACCAAATCCGACCAAATATATTTTTTTTGTCTTAGCTTTTCTATATCATCTTTTGATACAAGCAGGTTCTTATTTCTCAAAACAAATAATGGTCTGGTTGCTCTACCAGCATCGCAATTAATTTGAATTTCTTTAGAATCGTGATAATATCCAAGATTTACATGTTGACCTATCTCTCCTTTCCTTCGTTTTTCTCTCAGCTGGCGAATAAACGGATTGTATTGTTGATGAATTCCTACTAATTTTCCGTTCAGAAAAACTTTTACCTTATCTCCTTTTATATTTTTAACTTCATTTATCGGAATTACTCCTAAATCGATTAAGATATTTTCAATAATTCTCTCATCTGCTCCTACAGAAATTATAGATGCCAATCCAAGATTTTTAACTAAACCACAATTGGGTCCTTCAGGAGTTTCTGCTGGGCAAATTTTCCCCCATTGGGTGGGGTGCAAATCCCTAGCTTCAAAATGAGGTTGACTCCGACTTAGTGGTGATATTACTCTTCTTAAATGGCTTAAGGTGCCTACATGATTCGTTCTATTTAAAAGTTGACTAACGCCAGCTTTCCCTCCAACCCAATTACCAGTAGCTAATGCATGTCTAATTCTTTCAGTAATTACATCTGCTCTTACTGCTGTTTTTATATTTGGTGCTCTTCCTCGAACAGCAGTCCTTTCCAACTGATATTTAATATCCTTAACGAGGTTTAAAAATGCTACTCTAAATAAGGATGTAAATAATTCACCAGCTAATTTTAATCTTTTGTTAGCATAGTGATCTTTATCATCTGGTTCTCTTAACCCTAAAGCAAGTTCCATTACTTTTTGTGCCATTTGACCTAAATAATAAGCCTTTTTAATTCTATCCTCTTCATCGTTTCCAATATGAGGCAAGAGATATCTATCTAAAACTTGGAGAGCCCTTCTAATACGATAATCTTTTGTCTGTCCAATCGCCACTCTTTTCCCAATATAATCAAGCGCATTTTGTTGTGATTTTTCTGGGTCTTTTAGTACCTGAATCTCTGAAGCAACGTCAATTACAGGAATTAATTCTTTCTGAATTTCATCATTTTCAGATATTGCTTCGAAGATTTCTCTATCTGAATGTAGTCCTAAAGAGCGCATTAATATTGCTAAAGGTATTTTTCCAGGAACAGATGGAAATGAGACTCTTAAATTTCCATCTTTCTTTCTTTCGATGGTAACTGGTGCTCTAAATCCACTTCTTGTTGAAAATACTTTAGCTTGGTGGGTAGCACTAGAGCTTCTACTAGCTTCTTCAGCTAATATTCTATTGGGAGCTAAATCTTCTTGGGTTACTAATACTCTTTCAGTGCCATTTATTATAAAATACCCGCCTGGATCAAGAGGATCTTCACCCCGATTAATTAATTCTTGTTCAGATAAACTCTCTAAGGGACACCGACAACTTTTAAGCATTATAGGAATCTTCCCAATATAAATATCAAGTGTTTCTTCAGCTTCTTCTCTCTGTGTTCGCTCATCTATAGTTATTGGAGTCATTTCTAAAGTTATATCAGCAGCATAACTTAATTCTCTAATTCTTGCCTCTATAGGAGTAATTTCCATAGTAGCACCATCAGCTTCTCTTACTTTAGGTACTCCAACCTTAATTTTCCCGAATTTTATCTTAAATCCTGGAATATCCGGAATTACTTCACCAGATTCATCAACAATCGTTTGCATTTCGTATTCAATAAAATTGTTATAGGAATCTAAATGTTGACGAACTAAACCTTTTTCATCAAATAGACTCTTTAAAATGACCCATTTATCTTCATTTGAAATTTTTTCAGAACTCAAAATTCATTTAACCATATTAACTTTTATTTTAATAAGAATAATGATATTAGACTTTTTCCTTTTTTACATAACGATAATAATCAACAGATTTAACTGTTGTATTGGAATCTCGGATAATTTTCACAATATCTCCTTCTTTTGCTCCAATGGCAATTGCAACTGGATCCTTTTCAAACATTTGAGGTAAATCGTTGATACCAATCTTATATTTTTCTAAAAGATTTTGCGATTCTTCTTTAGTTAAAAGAACATGTTTCGGGACGAATTTATGGAGTAAAACATCTATTCGTTTCTTCTTAGTCAAAGAAAAATCTTCTCTTTTTACAAATTATAAATAAAGAAATGATACTATTCTAAAAAATTTTACCATTTTTTCATCATTTTACTCATAATAAACAAAGGGTTTGGTTAGTTTTAATTAAAGGAAATATCTAAACACCCAATATCCACTTCTTTTACATATAATATCTACTTTATTATCAGGAAAAGAGTCTTGAATATATTTCAAAACATATGGAGCCCCCATTTTCTTCTTGATTACAAATTGGAAAGAACCATTTGGTTTTAAATACTTTGGAATGTCATGTAACAGCTTTAAAAACTCTTTTCTGCCTTGTCGTAAAGGTGGATTCATATAAATTCCATCAAATTTTACGTTTTTACTTATGATTGGATCAAAATAATTTCCTGATATAGCAACTATATTTGTATCTTGATTAGGTAAATTTAATTTTATATTCTCTTTTGTACACCATATCGCTCGTTTATTAATATCTATTAGATATACAGAACTTTGAGGTGATTCATACCCTAAGACAATCCCTATAGCCCCATAACCACAACCTAAATCTAGTAAAATACTAGGATCTTTAGGAATATACATGTGTTCTATAAAAACTTTTGTCCCTAAATCTAATTTTTTAAAAGAAAATACTCCTGTTATTGTCTTAAAAATAAAAAGATGTTTTCTTAAACTTTCTGAAATTGTATGAATTTTAACATTAACGTCAGGAAATTTGCTATAATAATGATTTTTATTGTTTTCCATAACTAAGAATAAGTTTAATTAATATTCGATTTTAGGTTTTATCCCAGCGTGGATAAATTCCTCTATCCATAAAAATTTTATTAGTTTTGACTAATATCCCTGATTTCGCTTTATAGATTTGCATCGCCTCTTTCAATGAAATTCCAAATCCTATTAACTCTTTTTTTAAAGTCATTAACGCAACAAGCATATTTTTCTTTATCCTAGCATCAATATAACAAACACCAGCGGACGCTAAATCTGCACCATGACACAATGCATCTACTGCTGTGTCTCTAACATATATTTTTGGCAAATGAGATACCATTTTTTCCATTGGGAATATAAATTTTTTCAAATATTGGACATTTCCCTCCATTTGATAGATATTATAAGCATCTTTCAAATTTTGTAGTGATATTAGATTATCAGTTTCACTGAAATTGCCTACTCGTGTTCTTCTAAGTTCGAGCATGTGAGCACCAGAACAAAGAGCTTCGCCTAAATCGAAACAAAATTTTCTTATATATGTCCCAGCTTCACAACCAATTCGAAATAACACATAATTATTATTAACTTCAATAACTTCATTGTAATAAATTTCTCTTACCCTTAATTTCCTTACAACTGATGATTTCAATGGAGGTCTTTGGTAAACCTTTCCAGTGAATAATTTAAATATTTTTTCAATCCTATTTCGTTTTTCTGGAGAGTGTAAATACATTACTCCAACATATTCTTTACCAGCATTCAATAATGCTGTTAAAACCCGTGTGGCTTTCCCAAGAGCACAAGGTAAAACACCGGTAACTTTTGGATCTAGAGTTCCACCATGACCTGCATTTGAAATTCCCAAAATTTTACGAACCCATGAGACTACTTCATGACTAGTTGGACCACTGGGTTTATCCAAATTTATTACTCCATATCGTAGAAGGGATTCAATACTTCTTTTTTCTGGATCAAGACCATATCTAGCGTCAGAACTATCTTGAGATTTCACTAATAGTTGCTCAGGTTCATCAGAGGGTAATTTAAATTCTGTGGTTCCCATAGTAAATAATAATTAAGGGAGTATTTAGGTAAATATAAAGTTGAACATCTCATAAATTTTTCTTTGTATATTAACATAATGAACTAATAGAATCAATAGGATTGAAGTAATAAATAACGGGTTATAAGGGAAACACACGAAAAATATCTATCTATTAATTCAAATATGTCTATCATATGTCTATATAATGTACGGGCTATAGGGGAATTGAACCCCTGACCTTTCTTTTTAAGGGAGATATTCCCATAAATGTCAGGTTAAAAGCCTGCTGCGCTACCTGCCTGCGCCAATAGCCCATTAAGAATTTTTATTATGTGTAAGCGTAAATTGTATAAGAATAAATCTATTATAATATAAAAATTTTATTCAAATGAGTTTCTTTCCTTCAATTTTTAAATAATTTGATAAAGGCTATTGAAATTTAAACATTTTTAATGAAATGTTCAAATCCATAACTTTTTAACTTTTTCCTTTTACCTTCTTTTATAATAAAGATGTGTTCCTCAGATATAACCTTCCCGATTTTAAAAATCTTTCCACCTTTTGATTGAATTACTTTTTGGGCAGTAATATAATCTTTTGGATCAATAGTAAATAAGTGTATAAATTCTTCTCCAGCATTAAAAACTATTTTTTCTAAGGATACATTAAATTCAGCAGAGTATTTAATAGCTTCTGCATCAATTAAATCTTCATTAAAATCTATTTCAAACCCTAAATTTGGATTTGAAATCATTAAATCTTGTAAAGACTTATATAAACCATCAGAGGAATCTATACTCGCGGTTGCTAACTTACTTTCTGATAATATTAACGCTTCATTTCCAGAGATTTCAGGCTCTAAGACACTCATTATTGATCTTTGATATTTAGGTAAATTTTCAAGTTCTCTCTTTCCGTTTAAAAGTATATGAAAACCCGCTCCAGTCAATCCAAATTTATTATTAGCAACTAAAATATCACCTTTCTTTAATCCTTTTCTATAAATTATATCTGAAGGACTTTTAAAACCAAATACTGTAGGATTAATAATTAATTCTTTTGTTTCATTAATATCTCCACCTATATAGTCTAGAGAGAAAATTTTAACGTAATCTATAATCCCATTTAATAATTCAATAAATTCAACCTTTTTAAGTTTCTTTGGGATCCCAAATGAAATGATTACTCCCTCTGGTTTAACACTCTTAACAAGTAAATCACTTACGTTCATAATAATTGATTTCCTACCAATCTGGTAAGAATTCATATGGGGGGGTACATCAGTTGTAGATACTAACATATCTGAATTTAATACTAATTTTTTATTCAGATTTTCACTGCTAAGAGCAAAAAAAAAAGAATCATCTGATAATAAAACTTTTCCAGTTTTCTTTAAAACTAAATCTTCAATTAATTTTATTAATTTAATTTCTCCGATGTTTCCTATCTGAATATTGTTATTCATTAAATAAAATTTAAAATTTTTTTACAATTATGATTTTTGAATAAAATCGTATTTTTAAAATTTCTGTGCCTCTGTGGCTTAGCGGTATAGCATCATTGAACGTTATTTTGACGTAAATGCTAAAGATTCGTAATCTGGAGGTCGGGGGTTCAAATCCCCCCAGAGGCTCTAATCATACTTCTTCAGTAAAAACATAGCGCTTTATCATTTGTAAAGCAAGCATATTGAACGCATCATTTATATTCTCACCGGTTTTAGCCGAAGTTTCAATATATGAAAGACTTAATTTTTGTGCGAGTTCTTCTCCTTGCTCAGTCGATATAACACGATCTTCTTCTAAGTCTATCTTATTTCCAACAAGGATTAGCGAGATTGTTGGTGAAATGCTTTTAATTTCTTTAAACCAATTTTCTAAACTATCTAAGGTTTCTTTACGAGTTACATCATAAACTAAAATACCAGTTTCGGCGTTTGCCAGATAAGTTTGTCTAACGCGCTTAAATTGTGCTTGGCCTGCTAAATCCCATATAACAAAACGCACTTTCGATTCTAATCCGTGAAATTCACATTCTTTTTTCATTATAGAAGTACCAATTGTAGATTTATAATCTGTTTGAAAAGAGTCCTCAACAAAACGATGAACCATACTTGTTTTTCCTACCCCACCTTCACCACCGAGGATTAGCTTGAAAGCATATTCCCCTGATTCTATCTTAATTTTCTGTAGTTTATCTACTTTTCTTTCAATATTTTGAGTATCCCTTTCAGTAAATAATTTAGGAATTACAGGACTTACTGTTCGTCCATCGAATATTCTAGCGATTTTCTCAGCAGCTAAATAAGCATATGGAAAAACAGGATCCACCATAGCAACTGAATTCAATACTGTAACAAAAATTGCTTCTGGACCAGCTTCACAAAAAATGAATCTCTGCTCTTCTGTGTCGAAAGTTCCAGTTCCAAATCGGCCAGAACTAAATTCTTCTGTGATTCTAGTTAAAACCGGTTCTACTAAAGCACTCACTCCGCCAATTACATCTTCTTCAACCTTGCTTTCAGAAGATCCTTTTAATGCAGACATTACTAGACCTTCTCTATTTACAATAAGAGCCGCAATTAAATTTTCTCCTAGCTCTTGCTTATACCAATTAAGTAATGCTTCTAGTTTCTTTCGATCGACTGACATGAATTTATAACCTTTATACTTTTTTTATAAATGTATTACTAAAATATATTATTGTATATAATAAGACTTTTATAAATATTTTATTTCCAAAAATTGTTTTACCCAGTCGGTTATCGTCGTTCTTCTAACTTTAATTAATGATTTTAATTCAGTTAGAGATGATATTTTGAAAATATTATTTGGATAATAATTTTTCATTTGTGTTTCAAGGATTTCGAATAATTGGCCTTTTTTATATTGATTTAAAACTGTTGATTTTTTTGGCCATAGCTTTTGTTTTATCGTTTTTCCACTTGAAGCTCCAAATTTTCTATTTAGATATTCATCTACTCAATCAATAATTCTATATTTACCAATACCAAATTCTTCTCTTAATTTTGTTAATGATTTAACTTCTTTAATTTCTATATTTGGATAATTTCTAAATAGTGTATCTAGATTTCTATATAATAATTCTTTCTCTTCTGACAATTAAAAGCATTATCATTTTTTAATAAGCTTACATAACATTCTATAATTTTTTATTTAAACCGATAAAATTTGAATTAATGATTGAAAAATAAATGATTTAAATGATAGTAAAATATTAAAATCTTAAAGATTTCTATTTATCAATTAATCTTCCTAAAAGAATCATTAAAAGAGAGAAATAATAAAAAAAAGCAGGGGTAGCCAAGATTTTAGAACAGATCGTCTAGAATTCTACTAGATTACCTCTATTAGATTAGAATGGAAATCTGGTCTACGGCGCTAGGATATTGCTCTATTGTGCAATTTTGGCGTAACTGAGGCTCTAGTGACATAGGTCATCGTAGGAACCTTGTCCTCGACCTGAATTCGTGGGTTCAAATCCCACCTCCTGCACATTATTATTGATTTTAATTAATCTTTATATTATGGTATCTTTAGTTAACATAAAAACAGAAGATAAATTAAGTAGAAATAATTCTAGCAAATATCATTATAATTTAATTACAAAATTAATTTGTGATTTTTATGTCAACATTATTGTTATATGATGAACAAGCTACTATTAAACATGTAGAATCACTTGCCTTTAATCGAAATGCTTCATCTCCTGGAGAAACAGAAGCATTAAATTATATAGAAAAGGAGTTAGTTGAAGCTAACATTGATCCTAAAACTGAACATTTTGAATGGGTTGGACCAATGAAAATACTATTAAGAGTAACTTATGCCATTATTGTAATTTTCTTAATCCTTTTACGTGCATATTTAGTCATTGTAGTTTACTTTATTATAAAAAACATGTTTGAAAAAACTCGTAGAATGTCAATAACAAAAAATGAGGAATCGAAAAATCTCTATGCTCAGATATCAGCTAAGGAGGATATACCAAATCGACCTATAGCTATAATTTCTGCTCATTATGATTCTATTTCTACAAATATACCTTATAAATTGCAAGTTATAGTATTTTTTGTTTACAGGCTCATAGTTTTATTTTACGGCTTAATGATTATAGCGATTTCAGTAATAGCTGTTCTCGATATTATAGAGATCTTCCCCTTTTCTGACGATCTTATATTTATAATAATTATCACGACGATTAGTGGAGCATTTGTTTCAATTCCAATACTTTATTTAGTATTTACTGAAAAAACTTCATCTGGTTCTATTGATAATGCAAGTGGAGTAGCTATTTTAATCGAAATGGCAAAATTGTTTAAAAAGAATCCGCTTGAAAAGATAGATCTCCTGTTTTTATGGGCTGGAGCCGAAGAGTGGGGTTTAAAAGGCTCAGCAAAATTCTGCAAAACACATTTTTTAAGCTTAAAAAAAAAATTTGACCTTAATAGATCGCTTAATATTAATATTGATATGTTAGGGACGTATATAGGGCTTTTAGATAAAACTGGTTTAATCATAAAAAGAAAATTGAATGAAAATCTTAATGATATCCTTGAAGCAACAGCAAAACAGTTACAAATCCCTCTAGTAAAATATAATAAAATTATTAAACCTAAAAGTGATTATAAAACCTTTAGAAGATATGGTAGAAGAGCTAGAAGCAAATTTCAGGTCAGTTGTTTTCATTCAAGTAATGATTCAAAATACATCCATTCCTTAAAAGACACTCCTGATAAGTGTTCTTCGGAAAATTTAAATGGATGTTTAAATATCTGCCATCAAGCATTAAGGAGTATTGATTCAAGAATCGGAGATATTTAAAAAAAATCAGACAATTTATGTTGTTTAATTTTTGGATTATTCGTTAAACTTTCAACGTATTCCTCTATTAATTCCATTCGCTGTTTTGTATATCTATCTAAATTAAAATCGTAGCATAATTTTAAAGCACGAGGTATGTACTTTTCAATTCCCCCACGATTTACTGTTAGAATGACCCTATTTCCACATTTGGTGCATTTGCCACTGTTAGATAAAGGAGGCCGTCTATATTTCATGTTACATTTGACACAACGAAAACCTTGAACTGCGTACTTTCTTAAATTTCCAAGTATATCCGGATTGAAATGTGTTGTTAATATTTTTTCAGCTACTTTCTGTGCCTTAACAGCTTTAATAAGTTTCGCAATGTGAAGTTGAGCGTCAATTTTGTCATCCATAGTTTCATATAATTTGTAAGCGGTAAATGTAGGTCCTTCGTTAATGTCATCTGTTGGAATGTTATAACCTATATGTTCATATTGTTCAGACGTTCCCAAACGACTTTTAACTAATTTCATTATTGGTTCAATTTCAGAAGGTAAAGCATATTCTTCAGTTGCTTCATAAAACTCCAATGGATATCTGTATAGCGTGTCTATATTGTGTGATTCAACATCAATTTCATTAGGGTCAACCTTAGTGCCAATTACTAAAGTTGCATCCATTCTACCTCCTATTTTACTTGGAAGATAATGTCTTGAAAAATTTAATAAAGGATCTAAAAGTAGCATAACTCCATCTTCATCACCATCACAATTTCTTCTCTTTGCTGCATGCCAGTAAGGATGTGCATAAATTGCTCTAGCAGGGGTAAATCCAATTATTCTGCCTACAATTCCCGCACTCGTATGAGGAGCTAAGCCAACAACTAAATGACTGATTAGAGTCTCTTTACTGATCGCATTATAAAAGCGGTCCATTTTATAAAATAAGTCTAATTCATCATCTAGGAAATTAGCAACTTTAATAAAGTATTTAGCGCAATCATCAGATATTATAATATCTTGAACCTTCAGCTCTAAAATCTGATTTTCATCATTGAGGGGATCTCCATATATATCCTCCTCATATCCCATCTCTCTTAATATTTTTATGGATGTGCCAACTTCTTTTGGTTTAAAATGAGTTAATGGTATATCAGTAGCATCATATCTAATTTCTGCAGTCTTATATACTAAAACATTATTTTTTGCTCTTAAAATTCCCTTTTCAATAGGTTCCGGAACTTTGTATTCGTTTGTTAGACCAATGATTCCTTTCATTTTCTTGGGTAAATGCATATTGAGCGAATTTAAACTAGAGTTTATATATTGCCTAATATTAAATTTAGCTTCATGCGAAGTTTTTAAAAGTCCATTACATTTTGAACAATTTTCTTGGAATGTGGGATAAAGTAGTTTACATTGAGGACATATTTTCTTTACTTCAGTGTGAGCTCCACAATTTGGACATATATTAAAAATACTAATTTTTCCACATTTTGAGCATTTTTTTCTACATATATCAATCTTAATCTTTCCTGTTTCTACAATGTTATCTTTACCTCCGAAATCTACTGATTTTCTCTTTTTTTGTCCACTTTCAATTTGATCTTTTTTTCTTTTACTATATTCCATCGCCTTTTCTATTAATCGTGAACTACCAACTATATCACTCAAAGGAAAAAGGGTATGGATCCCTTTCATACTTTTTCTTTCTGACTTCTCTGGTCGCCCCATACGTGAGCCTATAAAATGTGGTGCTTTATTTTTTATTTTGAGTGAAGATATTTTGTAGAAATAATTGAATATATCATCATATTTTTCAAATTTTATTGGAGATTTATCTTTTAGGTTAAAAATCGTTTGATAAATAAAACTCATTGCTTTACTAAAAATAATTTCATTATCCTTTAATTCGTGAATGATAAATGCTTTTTCTAAAATATTTTTAATTGGCTTCTTATAAGTTAATTTAATTATTTGTTCCGATTCAGAGAAACTCTTAATAAACTCATTCCGTAATGAATCCAATTCTTCAATGGAAAGATTACTCCAGAAATCTAAATATGCAGGATGTAGAGGTATATTGAATTTTTTTGAAATATTAACAGCTTCTTCTGCAGTTGGAATATTTACAAAAGGATTAAGAATGAAACTTTTTAACTTTTCATCAGTATTTCCAAAACTCTTAATAGAGTTTTCTAGTTCTAATGCCCACCATTCCTCTACATATCCAGACGGCATTAATCTGTGATTATTTTCAGTAAATTCACCAAAACCAAAAAGTATATCTCCTAAGAATAGAATTTTTTCAACTTCAGGAAAGATTTGCTTAGCTATCTTAATATCTGTAACTTTTATTACATCACCATTCTTTAACTTTACAATTGGTGGTTCAATACTGTTGACAGGACAAATACTTGCACTTTTTCCTGGGCGTTCAATTCGTAATTGTGTTCCAATTGCTACAAATTCATCAAGTAATACCATTGTTGCTGGATGCAATCCTCCTGCTGCTAAACCTGTATCTCTTGATCGCCCGTATCTTATTCTATGACCACCAATCTCTGAAGGATCGCTGAAAACAGGTCGTCCTGCTATAATATCAGCGACATATTTTGAATTTGGGGCGATTTTAACTTCTTTGCTTGATTTTTTCTTTTTTACTATCTCTTTTTTTTCTTGTTTCTGAGCAATCTTTTTCAATTCATCAAGCCATTCCCATCCTTTTAAATTCATAGCATTAGCAATCTTAAGTAATTTAGGTGCCTTAAGAAGAATACCATCATTCAAAACTAAACAGGCTCCTCCTCTTATATTATTTGTTTCAATCCTTGGTAAATCCCTAAATGCTGAAACCTCTTCATCCTCAGTGGAATCACCATTGATCTCAACTGGTAATCTACTTACAGCAAATCTGATTTCATTATTAGACGATGGGTATTGTAAATGAACTATTCTGTCATAGAGTTTAACTTCCTCGACATATCTGCCAATTTCGGCTTCAGTTGCTTCATATTTGGGAATATGTGATTTCATTCTAACAAAATCAGCAATTAATACGCATAGAGCTGCTGTTGTCCCTCCCGCAGCCCTTATTGGCCCAGAAAAATATAGAGATAAATAACTTTTACCAAAAACATCTTTTCGGATTAATATCTTAGATATCCCTTCAAGTGGCGCACTTACTACGCCCATAGTTTTTATTGCCAATCCAATTCTTATTGCTCTATCCACTCGGTCATCTAGTGATTTAATATCTCCAACTTTTTTATCTAAAATATCAGAAACTACTCTAAAAACAAGCTCATCCTCATTTAGTCCCTCTAATTTTAATTTTCTTATTACTTCAGCAACACCTTCTGGTCCTACAAGTTTTTCAACTCGTCCAGCTAAATCTTTTGCTTGAGGAGATTCTACATTTAATTCAGGGTCAAGTCCTTTTTGACGTGCATGTTCTGCAATTGAATAGCATTGATCAACTTGTTTTTGAATTTGATTAAAATATACTTCCATCGATTTACTAATATCAGGCATAAAATAACCTAGTCCTAAAATGGAGAAAAATTGAATAATTGAAACTTAGGGTTAATATACTTATTTTCTGAATGATATTAAATTCATTTATTAATCAGCTATTTCATTTATAAATTTAGAGAGAATGCCAATTTTCTACACTCTCTAATTATAAAAGGAATTTGTTTTTTCTTTAATAATAAATAATTTAATTTTTAACCTCCATAATTATAATAATTCAATTTTGGATAGTATAATATTGAAAACAGAGAATCTAGCTGAAAAGGAAGTTATCATTAAAGAATTAGTTAATGCAGGTATAAATGTTACTCCTTCAATTTTAGATTTTATTGCAAATTTGGATGATCCATTAAAAAAGGTTAAGTTAATTATTAAAAATGTCAGTTTTCTTCCTAATTTCAATAGTCATTTAACTAAAGAAATTTTACAACAGATTTCAAGTGAGGAAATACATAAACCGTTAAAAAAGGTGCTATATAAAGAAATACAATCAAAAGTTATTAAAGAGAAAGAATATAAAGAGAAAAATGATACGGATTTACAGAGGACGTTAGATTTAATCGAAACTGATGAACCAAAACTGACTGCCTTTGATACTTCTGAAAATACAATGCAATTGAAGAATAGACTTAAATCTCAAAAAAAATCATTTGTATTTGATGAAATTGGGAAAGATCTTAACCAAAAACCTATAGAAAGTACATTCAAGGCAATTCCTTCAGAGGGTTCGAAATCAACGTTAACTTTTAAACCTCTATCAAAAGATTATGAATTTAAATATGATATTTTAAAAGATCCCACCGGAAAAATTTATACCAATGGTGAATACGAAGATTTTTACAATTTAACATTAGACAAATTTAATAAACTTCGAAATTTAATGAGGAAGAGACCAGAAGTACTCTCTCCGAATAATATAAACAATATTTTAAGGTTAACTAATAAAGTGGAAGTATCTACAATAGGAATTGTAAATGAGATTCGTAAGACAAGGAATGGAAATTTTTTTCTAACATTAGAGGATCTAACGAGCATAATAAATGTAATAATTAGAAAAGATTCTGAGAATCAAGAAAATGTAAAAATTGCTGAAAGAACTCTTAATGATCAAATGGTTTATATAGAAGGGACATATAATCCAGGAGAACGTAGAAAAAATGGTATCATATATTGTAATTATATTTCAAAAATAGATATTCCAAGAGATTATGAACCAAACAGATCTAAGGATCCATTATCCATTGCTTTAATTTCTGATACTCACATTGGTAGTAAAGAATTTGAGGAAAAATTATGGAATAGATTTATTAATTTCCTAAATGGAAAAATTGGAAATAAAAATCAAAAAGAAAGAGCTGGAAGAATCAAATATATTATCATTAATGGGGATTTGGTTGATGGAATTGGAGTTTATCCCCAACAAAAAAGCGATCTAATTATATCTGATATCTATACACAATTTAAAAAAGCAAACGAAATCCTATCAGGAATCCCAGAGTATATTAAAGTTTTCTATAGTTCTGGTAATCACGAACCTGTACGAAATGCAATACCTCGACCAGCAGTTCCAAAAAAATATTCAGAAGAACTTATTAATAGTGGTGTAATATGCATAGGAAATCCCTCAGTTGTTCAAACACATAATGTCAATACATTAGTTTTTCATGGTGATAGTATTCTCGATTTGAATATGTTGATACCTGGGTTAGAAAACAATAGACCAGTAGAAACAATGAAAGAGTTATTAAAATGTAGACATTTAGCCCCTATTTATGGAAAAAAAACACAAATAGCACCTACAAGTATAGATTGGCTTGTAATCGATAAAATCCCGGACATTTTTCACACGGGTCATATTCATATTAATGAAATGGGAGCATATAATAATATTTTATTAACGAATTCAGGATGCTTTCAAAGCCAAACAGAATTTATGAATTCTTTAGGTATTCACCCTACTCCGGGAATTATATCTATTGTTGATCTAGATACTTTAAAAGGTACACAATTAGACTTAAAAAATAATGTTTAATTATTCTTCTTATTATGTAAATGAAATCAATCAAATATTATGAATTTCGTAATTCCTCGTAAAGATAATACAGAAATGTTATTATACATTTGGAAAATAATAGATCTCCCTTCCATATCATTAAGTGATTTAATATATAAAATAACATTTGATTTCTTTCTTCTTCCCCCTGATAAATCTATAGATTTTATCAATACCTGTATTAATAATAAATATTTGGTGAAAGATGATAACCAAGATCTTAGATTATCGAGTGCATTAAATCAAAAATTAAATAATTGGCAAATAAAAAGGAAAAATGAAATTTTACAAAAAATTAAATCTGCTAAAAAAATTGCCCAATTGAAAAACGATATAAAAAAAAAAGATACTTCAAATTTTAGTGTTTTAATCAATTCTTTTGCTGATAAAGGTACATTAAATCGATCAGTTTCTGTTTCTGACGCTGCATTTGAACTATTAGCTTATGATCATGCTAAAGGAATCATAAAATCAAAAGTTGCTGGTTCTAAAAAGGAATCTTATATTATAGAAATCGATACTAATGAAAAATTATTACGTCATAATTGCCATGATTTTGAGAGTAGGAGAGCTGAAAATAAAAAATTTTGCAAACATTTAACAAAATTATTCTTGCTATTAAAAGAGAAAAATGAAAATAGTGCCGAACTTTTTCTTAATGAAATAGCTGAAAACATAGATAAGTGGGATTTCTCAACTTAGATAAGCTTTTTAAATATATTATTTTTCAATTTAACCTTATCTTTTTGCAGAAAAACTGGTTTATAATTCATAATGCTATGGATTTTATCAATATTTACTAAAACTTTTTCAATAAGCTCCATTCCTATATCTAATTTAATTATCTTAGTTCTACCATAGTGTCCCATTGATTTTACTTCTGCTGAGATTATTCCTGCTAATGATAATTCATTAATATAATCACTTATTCTTCTTTTAGTCAATTGTCTCACTCCAGGTATTAATCCCCTAAGTTCTGAGTGAACATCATAAATATCACCAGAAATTATAACATGCTCAGGACTAAATTTGGAAATTAAATAAACTGATGTTAAAATCAATTGTGCTTGGAGAGGCATGCCTTTTATGTATTCCATAATATGATCATTTTCTAAATCTTCTTGGGCTTTTTCTACATACTTAACATTAATAATTTTATTTTGAGCCCTTTCAGCTAATTCACCTGCTTTTCTTAATAAATGTAGTGCTTTTCGTGCATCACCATGCTCCTTTGCAGCGAGAGCAGCACATAATGGAATAACATCCTCCTTTAAAACATTCTCTTGAAAAGCTATTTTAGCTCTTTCAGTTAGTATATCTCTTAACTCACTCGCATCATACGAGTGAAATACAATATGTTCTTCACCTAAACTTGATAAAATTCTTGGATCCAAATTCTCTCTAAACTTTAATTTATTCGAAATTCCAATTAAGCTTGTTTTACAATAATCTAAATTCTCATTTAATCTCGTTAAATCGTACAAAATTTCATTTCCGCCTTTCTTATCGACTAGAATATCAATCTCATCTAAAACTAAAAAACAGATTGAATTCCCGACCCTTAAATCCAATAATCCAAGTAGTTTTTTAAAGATAATATCTTTTGGTAGTCCTGTAGGTGGAATCTTCTCCTTTCTCGAAATTGTGTTAAAAATGTGAGCTAAAATACGATAAGGTGTTGATACAATATTGCAGTTAATATAAATCCACCATGGTTTAATTTCGGAGTTCTGTTGTGCTAACTTTTGACTTACATATCGTATCGTTGCCGTTTTCCCTGTACCTGTCATCCCATAACATAGAAAACTAGGAGGTGTATCACCTAATAATGCACAAGCAGTCTTTTCGGCTATATTTTTTATTTGAGAATCACGATGGGGTAGTTCTTCGGGAATATATGATGATTCTAAAGCATCTCGATTTTTAAAGATCTTTGGTCCTTTAAGATAATTCTTATAAAATTTATCGATATTAAATTGGCGGTTATTATTATGATTTTTCAACAATTATAGCACCTTTGCTTCATATTTTCAACAGAAACATTTGCAATCGAAATCTTACAACATATACCATATTTCTACTGCATATTTAAAATTAATTATTAATCTTTAATTTATTAGAAAAATGTTAAAGCTTTAATAGCTAATTTTGACTAATTTTTTCAATAAATTATATAATTATTGTCGGAGTTTTAAAAGAATATTATTTATGAAGCAATATTTATTAAGATCTTATTAATAAATCTTTCAATTAAAAAAAGTTTAATTTAATTAAATATTTGTCTAATCATTTATTTTCTTAACGAAAAAACACCCCTAATAATAAATTGCCAAGTAATAATAATCTAAAAAATCAAAAGAAGATTGCTTTTATTTTAGCATTGATATTTGCTTGTCTAATCATAACAAACTTCTTTTTAATTGCTATTTTCTTCAATTGGGCAGATTGGGTCGCACTCTTAATATTTACCCTTTTATTTATCGTTCCAGCATACATATCAAATGCTTCAATGGTTATCACCGGTGGAGGTAAACCTATTGATGGTGGAAGATATTTTCGAGATGGGAGGAGAATTCTCGGTGATCATAAAACTTGGAATGGATTAAAGGGACCTTTGTATATTGGAATTCCAATTTCATTTTTTCTATTTCTTCTTTTTAATTTTTTATGGATGCCAATTAGTGATATTATTAGTGATGCCACTGCTCAAGGGCAGTATCTTCTTTATAATGATCCTAAAATTTTTCAATATTACTTTATAGGTGGAGAATTTCCTATTAATTTTCTTGTATTAATTATACGAATTGTCCTAGCTTCGTATGGAGCAGTAGTAGGTGACTTAATAGGTTCTTTTCTGAAAAGAAGATTTGATATAAAAAGTGGAGCACCTTTCTGGATCGTGGATCAGCTCGATTTCGTTTTATTGGCATTATTATTTGTATCAATCCCTGGATTTATATCTCCAAATCTATTCTTACTTCCAGATGTTTTTATCATTGTTTTTCTGATAATCTTAACTCCTGCAGTCAGTATTATTGCAAATACAGTAGCCTTTGTAGTTGGCTTAAAAGACGTACCTTGGTAAAAACTATTTTAGCTTAACATTATTCCTTATATTTGCACCTTACTTCTAATGGAGTACCTTTATTTTCAAAAACAACATAATTATTAAATATTTCATTAACAGCACTAATATATTCGCCATTGCGACCAATTGCAATCCCTCTTTCTTCAAAAAATAGAAAATACACCGAAATTTCTCTCCTACCAGAATTGTTATCTAGTTCTATCTTTATATCATCTATATTTAAATCAGGAAAAAAGCTAAACAATAAATTAATGAGGATCTCCTCAACTCTTAAAATTAAAATTTTTCTGTCAGTAATATCTCTTCTAATAGAACTTAAATATGCTTTTGAGTGAAAATAATTACCTTTTCTTACAAAAAAAAAGATAAATTTGTTAATTACTATGATAAACTCTGGATATATTCCAGCAGTCTTTTGATAAAAATATTCACGTAATTTAAGTTCATAATTCGAAAATTTTTTAATAAATGATAATAATTGGTAAAGTACTAAATCATCCACTATTGTGTAAAACATACTGTATTATTTTTAACAATCAATTTAAACCACTAAGAAATTTATTTAATTACAAAACTGTTATATTAATCACAAACTTCTAAGTGATATAATTCTTATCAATTAGGGCAATATGAGATGAAAAAAGTAGGTTATAGATTCCTAGATCACACTGCTGATGTTTCAGTTGAAATTCGAGGTAGAAACTTAGAAGAAGCTTTTGAACAAACAGCCTATAGCCTAATGGAAACAATAAGCCCAAGTTTGAAATTAATATCTCCTGAAATAGAAAGAATAATTACAATTGAGGCAGAAGATAAAGAGGCATTATTATTCGACTTTTTAACTGAGTTTCTTTATTTATTTGATGTAGACGAGCTAATTTTTAACAAAATAAAGATTCACCAGATAAAAAAAGACCAAGAAAAATATCATTTAGAAGCAACTGTTAATGGAGAAAAATTTGATAAAAGAAAACATAAACTAGGCTCTGAAGTAAAAGCGATAACTTATTCTTTTATGAAAATTGAAGAAAAAAAGAATATGGTAAAAATAAATATTGTATTTGATATTTGATCCAGTTGTAAACTTAATATCTGCCGAACCTATCCCTTTACTACACCCACCGGTACGAATCTTACCACTTTTTCAACTATTCCGAGATCATGACTAACTTGAACAACTTGATCTATATCTTTATATGCACCAGGCGCCTCTTCAGCAATCACTTTCATTGAAGCAGCCTTTACCATGATTCCTTGTTTACTTAGATCATTTTTAACTCGTTCACCCCAATATTTCTTAGTAGCTTTTGCTCTTGACATTACTCTGCCTGATCCGTGAGCTGTGGAACCAAAAGATAATTGCATTGCATTTTCTTTACCTACACAAAGGTAAGACGCAGAACCCATTGTTCCGGGGATCAATGCTGGTTGTCCTATAGATTTATAGGCAGGAGGTAAATCAGGATGTTCTGGTGGAAAAGCTCTTGTTGCACCTTTTCTATGAACATTTAATTTCATTTTTTTACCATTTATTTCATGCTCTTCAATTTTAAGAATATTATGACAAACTCCATATATCATATGTAAATCTAATGCATCTAAATCCTTTTTAAAGACACTTTCAAAGGATTCTCTTAACCAGTGTGTAATTAATTGACGATTTGTGAAACCAAAATTAGCTGCACATGCCATTTGTTTTAAGTAATTCTGTGCTTCAGGTTTATTTGCTGGAACACACGCTAATTCTCTGTCAGGAACTTTAATATTATATTTTTTCATAGCTTGTTCAATGCTTCGCAATGAGTCTGTACATACTTGATGTCCAAGAGCCCTACTTCCTGTATGAACCATAACTGTAATTTGGTTCTTATTGAGGATTCCTAACTTTTTAGCAATTTCTTGATTATAAATTTCATCTACTTTTTGAATTTCAAGAAAATGATTTCCACTCCCTAAAGAGCCAAGCTGTTTAATTGCGCGTTGCTTTGCTTTCTGTGAAACTAAGGTTGCATCTGCCTCCTTTAAACACCCATTTTCTTCCAAATGCATTAGATCCTCTTCAATAGCATAGCCATTATCAAATGCCCAATTCACTCCAGCATTTAAAACTTTATCCAAATCAGAATAACTTATATTTAGTTTCCCTTTTGATCCTAAACCTGAAGGAATGTTATTAAATATTGTATTTAATAGATTTGGTAGTAAGTTCTTAAGATCATTGAGAAATAAATTTGTCCTTAGTAATCTGACTCCACAGTTAATATCATATCCAACACCACCAGGAGAAATCATCCCACTTTCAGCATCAGTTCCAGCAACACCACCAATACAAAAACCATATCCTTGATGAGCATCTGAAAGCGCTATAGCATGCTTCTGTATCCCCGGTAAACACGCAACATTACATATTTGATCCAAAGTACGATCTACCCGAATCTTTTCTAAAATGTAGGCATTAGCATAAATTTTTACGGGAACTCGCATCTGAAATTTCTCAATATTACCTTTAATCCGCGTCATTAAGGTCTTAGGAGGAATCTCATAGATATTTTCCTCAATTTTATTAACATTCATCTTAACTTAATTAGTAAAACAGTTTTCAAAAAGATTTTCATTTATTTCGATAATATTTTGTAAAATAAAGGCATTAATTCAATGAGTAAAAAATAAAAAACTTTCCTTAAAAAATAGATTAATGGATGAAAAATGTTTTTTTAATATTAAAGTATTATCTATTAATATTAAGAAATCCAAATAAAATTACAAAAAATAATCTGAAGCTTAAACAAATGAGTGGGTGTTATTTTTTATGCTAGCTAAATGGTGGATAGAACAAATTGAGCAAGATTTCGAAAAACATCATCTACCTGCTATTCAAGAATATTTACGAGTTCCTTCAATTTCAGCAACCGGAGAGGGAATACAAGAAACTGCTGAAATGACAGCTAAAACTCTTACCAAACTTGGAGCAGAAAATATCCAAATTGTACCAACTAAAGGCTGGCCAGTTGTATATGGAGAATTAATAACTAATCCTCAAAAACCTACAGTACTCTTTTATAGTATGTACGATGTTCAACCAGTTGAACCAGAAAAATGGATAGTTCCCCCATTTGAAGGTGCTATTGTAGAAAATTTTGAAGAAATGGGACGCGCATTAGTAGCTCGCGGAGTAATTAACACAAAAGGGCCTACGATGGCTTTTTTTCAAACAGTTAAAACACTAATCGATACTAAAAAAGAACTTCCTGTAAATTTAATTTTTGTTCTTGAAGGGGAAGAAGAACTAGGATCAATTCACTTACCTGATTTTGTGAATAAATATGAACAACATCTAGAAAAAGCCGATGTTGTATATTTCCCTTCTTTCAGTGAATCTCTAAATGGACGTATTGAAACTTCTCTAGGGTGTAGAGGTGTTATTTATTTTAAAATATGGATGCAAGGAGGAAATTGGGGAGGTCCCCGATCTCGAAATATACATTCTTCACTTTCCAGTTTTGTAGATTCTCCTACTTGGAGATTAATAGATCTACTTTCTAAAATGCGTGCACCAAATGGTAAAATCCTTATCCCTGGTATTTATGATAAAGTACTTCCCCCCACAAAAGATGATGAATTATTAATCCAGAATTTAGTACAGAAACTTGATTTTGAAGAAATTAAGAGGATGTTAGATGTGAAAAAATTCTATTTAGATGATGATAATAACGAAATAAGCAAAGAAAAATTTGTACGACAGCTATTTACTCCGTGTTTAACAATCGATGGGATCATATCAGGTTATACAGAAGAAGCAGGATCAAAAACAGTTCTTCCATGTAGTGCTTTTACAAATATGGACATAAGACTTGTTCCAAATATGGAAGTAGATGATATAAAGATGAAAATTGCGAATTTCATTAAAAATAATGCTCCCAATGCTAAATTTGAAATGGAAGAAGGCTATAGATGGGCAAAAACATCTCCTTCGCATCCCTACGTTAAAGGACACCTAGAACTTTTGGAATCAACAGGTAAAGATATGTTAATTTGGCCAATGGGCACTGGGTCTGTACCATTTTATATTTTCCAAGAAAAGTTTAATCTACCTATTATTCGTGGTGGATTAGGTCATGGTGCTCGAGCTCACTCGCCAAATGAGTTTGTCTTTCTCGAAAGTAAAACAGGAGCAGGTGGAATTATAGATTTTGAGATTTCTGTATGTAAATTACTTTTAAAAATAGGTGAAATTGGAAAAATAAAATGAAA
>JBHLKB010000007.1:0-22842 GCA_048887205.1 Candidatus Hodarchaeota archaeon | reverse complement strand
AATTTAAAAAAAATGATTGATATTGACTTTGGTAATTCTATAGGAATAATTGGAGGCGATTCAGCATTTATTATGGGATTAGAAGCGTATTTTTTTAGCAATTTTAATAGAGATTTGAATTTAAACGCAATAAAATATTATGAACAAGCATTTATAGATATTATAAATGGTGTATTAATTGAGACCGATATGGTTAACAAAAAAAATCTTACAATTTCGGATTATATTAAAATGATCTCACTAAAAACTGGAGCATTAATAGAAAAATCCATATTAATAGGTGCAAATTATGCTAGAGTTGATGAAGAATTTACAAATCATCTAAAAACCTATGGTATCAATCTTGGTATTATTTTTCAGATGACTGATGATATATTAGGAACATTTGGTGATGAAAAGATAACTGGAAAGCCAACAGACGGAGATATCCGAGAGGGTAAAAAAACTTGTTTACTAATTGATGCTTTAGATAAATTAGAAAAAAATAAAAGAAATAAACTTGAGGAATTGATAGAAAAACCTAATATGACTAATGAAGACGTTCAAAATGTTAAAGAGTTATTTATTGAAGCAGATGTTATCAATTCATGTAAGGCTTTGACAAACTCTTTTTTTCTGGAAGCGAAAGTGTCTCTAAATGAAACAAAACATGTGATAAATCAATCTGAATTTGAATTCTTTGAAAATTTATTAAAATTTGTAATCGAAAGAAAATTTTAATAACTGTCAACTATGAAAAAAAATAATAATAAAAAACAATAAAACAATAATTAAGTTCAAATATAATTATTTTATTTTTAATTAAATTATTGAGATAAACTTAAATGTTAGTGGCTATTACAGGAGCCTCTGGAGTTTATTTAGCAATTAAACTTCTAAAAATGCTTAATGAAAAAGAAGTTGAAATTGAATTAGTTATTTCAAGAAATGCAGAAAAAATTATAAATCTTGAAACAGATTATAAAATCTCTGATATTCGTAAATTGGCTTATAAAAATTATGATGTAGATGATCTTTTAGCTCCTCCAGCTAGTGGATCTTATAAATTAGACACTATGATTGTAATTCCCTGTTCAATGAAATCTCTTTCTGCAATCGCAAATGGTTATGCAAACAACTTAATCACTAGAGCTGCTGATGTCTTCATAAAAGAAAAGAGAAAGCTTATTCTTGTAGTACGAGAGACGCCTTTTAGTGCCCTCCATTTGGAAAATATGCTTAAGTTAGCTAAATTGGGTGTAATAATTTTTCCACCTATTCCTTCTTATTATATTAAACCAAAGGATATAGATGAACTCATTGATTTTACAATAGGGAGGATATTAGACCAAATTGGGATTGAGAGTGATATTAAAAGATGGGGAAATATATGAAATATTATGATTTACTGACTCTAACGCCAAAAACTTAAAATCTAAATTAAACTATATTTATTCCAGAAAATAATCAAAAATAATCAAATTTTGAAATTCTTATAAATATTGAAAGTACTACAAGATATTTGGATTTTAGATAGCTCAGGAATAGTTATTTTTCATAGAGAATTTGATAAAGTTGTTTCTCCCGAACTATTTGGAGCAATGATGAGTGCTTTAAACATGTTTGCTGAACAATTAGCTGAAGGGGGATTGTCAAATTTTGATTTACAAAGTACAAGATTCACAATAATAAAGAAAAGGGATCTTTTATTTGTAGCAAACTCTTCTAAACAATATAATCAGAAAAGAGTAAATAAAGAATTAAAAAAGATCTCTGAAAAGTTCATTAAACATTATTCTGAAAAATTGAAAAACTTTAATGGAGAAATTGGTATTTTCAATGATTTTAAAGATGAAATCGAGGATGCTATAGAAGAAAAACCTGACTAAATAAAGGATTAAACTTCATTAAAGTTGTTTTTTAACAAATTCAATATTCGGACTACTGAAATTTTTAATAAAAAAGAACTTAAATTTATTCTGAGAGATTATATTTTAAATCTAATCATATGAAATATTAATTATGAAAGAAATGAAACCAATCCCAGAAGAATTAGCATTTCTGTTATGTGAAGAAGTAAGAGAACAGAATAAGAAAAAGAAGATCAGTTTTGCTAAAGGTCAATGTTGGGGATGTATGAAATATTCACAGAAAAAGGACGATATTAGACATAGGTGTATTTTTGGAGAAGAGAATAATAGAGGCTGCTACCTAATCAATAAAATTTTTGATGCGAGATATTAAAAATTATATTAAAAATAACCCTTCATTGATTTATCCATTGATATAATTTACCTAACAAAACCCTTTTATCTACATTTCCTCTGAGTTTATCAATATTCACAACATTCATTAACCACAATGAAGATCTTAATTCTTGTTTTAATGTTTTTATTTCTTTGATTGTATTTGATAAAGTATTATTCTTATAATCTTGCCATGATGTTTTTAAAAATTTAAATGCAAAACCTCCAATATTCGCACCTAACACTATGCTTTTAGCTATATCAATCCCATTTCGTAAACCACCAGTAGCTATTATTAGCTTATTAGAAATACCTCGCACATTTAATATACTAACAGGAGTAGGAATGCCCCATTCACGAAAACTGTCTGCAATCTTTCGAGTAAATACTTCATAGCTAGAATCGTCGCGTATTGACTCTATTGCTGCAAAACTAGTACCACCTGTTCCTCCAACATCAAATCCATCAAATCCTAATAAATCAAGCTTTAAAGCTAGTTCCTTATTAAAACCCGTTCCAACTTCTTTAGCTATAATTGGGATTTTCAGATTTTTTCTTATTTCTTTAAAATTTTCTTCAAAATTTTTATAGGAAAGATTGCCATCACTCTGAACAAGTTCATGCAAAGCATTGAAGTGAATAGCCATAGCATCTGCATTAATCATTTCAATACATTTTTTAAAATCATCTAAATTAAATTTTGTATCACACAGCTGACCTATTCCTAAATTTCCTAATATTGGAATATTTGGTGCTACTTTACGTACAATTTTAAAGGAATCAATAGTAGAAGGATCTTCTAATCCTAGTCTTTGACTACCAACACTCAAAATAATATTCTCTGTCTTCGCTGCATTTGCTAAGATATTATTAATTGCTTTAGAAATTTGATGTCCTCCCGTAATTGCTGCAATACATATAGGAGCAGAAACTTTTTTTTTAAAGAAATCAACAGATAAGTTAATCTCATCTAATTCAATCTCTGGAAGTGGATGATGAATTAAATTAATATCATCAAAATAGTTTTTTGAATATTGAACATCATATTCTAAAGGTATTTTTATGTGTTCAATCTTCCTATTATATAATTTATTTATGCTTTTCTTGTTAAATAAATCCTCAATGGTAGTGCATTTCAATTGTTGGTTAAGTAATGCTTTCAGGATATTTTTATTTTTAATTCCATTAATGATTTGAACGGGTATATTTAGTTTTACAATTTCTTCAATTTTTTCTAATTTTGCTTTTATACCACCGGTCACATCTATCTTTTGGTCTAAATCAGCTAATTTTATACTTGCTAAATCGTTAGGAGTTAATTTAAGAGCCAATTTTTCGTTTCCATTTTCCTTGATAAATACTCCATCCTTTTCTATAGCAAATATAACCTTTAAGATTTTAAAATTTCGAATTTTTTCACATAACTTTAAAATAATATGATCTCCTGAAAGAATTGAGAAAGAATGATCCTTACTTAGTAGAATATCTCCATATAGAACGGGAATTATTCCAAGATCAAGTAATTTTTCAATTGGATCAATAGATTTTATAATAATTTCGTTAAAGTCTTCTATAAAAATACTAGAAGGTTGAATTGAAATTGCTGGGCAACCTTTATCCAAGAATTTGTTTATTATTATGGAATTGAATTTTTTCATCGCCTCATGAGTTTTAGAAAGACCTACTATTTGATCTTCAATAGATTCATTTAATCCTTTAGAAATTTCATATTTTTTAGCAATAGGGTGTCCAAATGAACCCCCTCCGTGAATTAAAATAATTAATCTTTTACTTTCAATTATTTGAGTAAGACAACCTTCTAAAATTTCTTCTCTAAGTGAAAAAGGTTTATTTTTATCAGTTAATAAACTTCCACCTAGTTTTAACAGAATTATTTCATTTTTATTTTTCAACTTTAATTCGCACTCATCCTATCATTGTTTTCCAGGCATTATATCCTTCATTTTCAATCGCATTAGCAATTTTTTCTTGTATTTCTTCATTTTCTACCAACGCAATAACCAAACCACCTCGACCAGTTCCCGTCATTTTAGCTCCAATTGCTCCGTTTTTAAGAGCGATTCCAACCAATTTATCGTTTATTTCTCCTGAAACTGTGATATCTTGTAGTAATTTATGGTTTTGATTCATTAGATTGCCAATAGAGAATATATCTCCTTTTAATAGGGCTTTTTTAGCTTCTTTTGCCAATCCTTCATATTCATTAAAAATATTTTTAAATTTTTGTGGATTTTCTTCTTTTAAACGCCGAACATCAGCAACCACTTCAGCAGTTGAGGTCGTTATCCCTGAATTCGCTATTACTAATGGCATTTTTTTAGGTGATTGTAGAAGATCTATAGTATTTTTTCCCCCGCTTAAGTTTTTTACAAACCAAATCAAACCACCATAAGTGGAAGCTGTGTTGTCGATACCTGAAGGCGTTCCATGATACGCTTTTTCACCTTCATAAGCAGCTACATTTATTTCTTCATCGCTTAACTGAAGATCAAAGCTGTCATTAAGGGCACGACCTAAGGATGTGCACTGAGCAGCTGAAGCTCCAACACCACTTGCAGCTACTAAATCACCAGCAAAAGTTATTTCGAGTTTTTGATTTTCTGTATCTATTTTTAAATAATTAATTACATTAATTACTGATTGTATTCCCTCATCGTATTTCTTTTTTTTATAACCAGGCGTGGCGGGTCTCTGATCGTCAATTGTCCACCCATTCCCTTTAACAATTTTAATATCAGCAGTAGTAAAAGATCCTAAAGCTGATGCAATAGCAGGTAAACCATAGACTACAAAATGTTCCCCGAATAGGATTGTTTTTCCATAACCCTTCCCCGTACCCATTCATTTTACCTCCACAGTTCCTTCTGAACCGTTAACAAGAAGTTTTTGCCCAGTTTTTAAGTTATTAATATCGATTTTATCTACACAGGGAATTTCACTAATTATACAACCTACTGCTATGATAGTATCAATTTGTTTATTAACAATTGCCACAGGAGCTGTGTTATTTTTCTTCATCCTATACATAGTATATGAGCCAACTGTCGAACCTTTTCCAGTTGGAAAAACTAAAACTTTTCCACTTATTGATTGTCCTTCAAGTTCGTGTCCAACTTCAACCACCTCACCTGTATCAGGGTCAACACCTCCATAAAATGAGATTCCATCTTTAGTTACAATTGCTTCTGCTTCTACAATCCCTTTATATATTTTTCTTCCTTCTAATTTCATGCAATCGCCTCCTTAACACACTCTTCAATTGTGCCTAACTTTACTTTAAACTTATTTTTCGCTCGACCATAGTAACATGCTTTTGCTGAATCTACCATAATACCTTTAAATCGTCCTTTAATTGGGGCTACAACACAGCAAGTATCCGCAGCAAATTTTGCTCCCGCATCTTCAATTACTTTAGAATAACCTGCTTCATCAGCAATTCTTTTTGTAGGTCTAGCAGTAGTAATCCAAAATTCTTTCTTTACTTTCTTTCCTTTTAATAAGCGTGCTATCTCTGCAATTTCATGAATTGAAGCATGAGGGCAACCAATACTAATAAAATCAATTTGAAGATTTTCATCAATAAGTTCAGATCGGGTTTTATTCATGTAGTCTTGATTAATTTCAATAGGAATATCGTTTGGTTTAAGATACATATTATATTCTGGAGTAATTCCTTCCATATGGAATAATGCTACTCCACCATAAGTGGCTACAGAAGCACAAAATGATTTGAGTTCTTCAACAGTTGCCGACGATACTCCTGTGATATAGGGTATTTTTTTTCCTAACTCACCCAATTTATCACCAATTATTTTTCCTAACACACCAAATTCATCGGTACCCCCCACTGGGACATTAACATTAAATAATACCTCCCCATGACGATTTTCCTCTAGATGATATCCATAATAAGGTGTCTTTCCTGTAAGAGCCGAAGCTAGAGCACTAGGACCCCCTTCTCGATTAGTTCGAGCTCCTATAACTGAATTTGAATAACAAACAGCACTACTTTCTGCCCATGCAAGATGTTGACCGAAGTGTGGAGTATTCCCAATTAGATATGGTGTACAAGAACAAGTAGTAATTATTCCCATTTTAGCAAAAGCGTCAATAGCACGATTCTGATTCTTAGCAAATTCCTTATCTATTCCTAAAGATTGCCAATTTTCACGGTCCATTCCAGCAGGATTTAAAGTTGTTAGAACTCTAACCTTACCATCTTCTGCCATTTCACTTAAAAACTCTAAGCCCGCTTCACCAAGATTGGCATACGAAACTCCAGCTATCTGGACACCATGAACCTCAACCATGCATTCTGCATCAAATATTTCACCTAATGTAGTTAAAATTTCCATGGATTTCTTAGCTGCTTTTCCATACTTGCCATCCAGCATATCTTGCTCTTCTGATGTCAGCTTCAGTTTTTTCAACTCCTCATATTAAAAATATTTATTAACATCTACTTCCGGAAATTCTGCTATATCAAAACTCTTTCCTTTAACTACAAGTGGTTTAGTTAAATCAAATCCAATTTTAGTAGTCATCTTTGTTCCAGGTTCAGCACTTGGATCTAAACTACTTCCTGGTTCTTTATCTTTAATAATCATTCTGGTATCTCCTTGAAAACGAGTTGCCATTGCCCATTCTACAGATAAAGGATCATATATATTAATATCTTTATCGACAATAAAAACATGCTTACAACTTGTATGTCCCATAAAGGTCCCCTCTATTGCCCTTCTCCCATCCTCTTCTAATTTTTTATCAATTTGAACTATTGCGTGTAACCAAGAAGAACCACCAGGACTAATATTTACATCAAGGCATTTAACACCCATTTCGTTTACTTTATTGAAAATAGTAGGTTCCCGAGGCATACCCATCAAAATTTTGTGTTCAAGTGCACCGGGTAATAATGCTTGCCAAATTGCATCTTTTCTATGAGTGATTTTCTTTACTTCAAAAACAGGCTCTTCTCTAATCGTATCATATGTCTCAGTTAAATCAACAAAAGGTCCTTCTGAGTGTTTCTCCTCTAAATAAACACGGCCTTCCAAAATAAACTCGGCTTCTGCAGGTATTAGAAGATCAACGGAGTTCGCTTTTACAACATTAATCGGTTCTAGAACATTAGCAATTTGTAATTCGTCTACACCAATGTCTACAGAAGTAGCTCCGGCAATTAATATGTTTGGAGTATTTCCTATACAAAAAGCTACATCTAATTCTCCATTTTTCTCTAGAAATTTATGAAAATGACGACCCCTAACTATTCGCGTCGCAAATTTATCTTTCGAAAACTGCATTGCTCTATGGAAGTCTAAATTTTGTCCATAATCAGGATCTCTCGTAACAACAACAGCGGAACTAATATAATTACCACCGTCTTTGTTACAATGAAATAAAATAGGAATTTTGTCTAAATCAACTACTGATTCAATAACTTCTTGGCAAGGAGCATTTGAAACTATCTCTGGAGCTGAACGTTCTGAAATTGCTTTAGAAAGCATTGGTATTAAATCAGCAGGATTTACACCAAAATATGAAGCAATTACATCTTTAGTACAAAATAAATTTCCAACCACGCGAAATTCAGATTCTTTAACTTTATTTAACATTACAGGGGTTGGTTCCATCTCCTTGAGGATTCCAGAGATCTCTAATTTCTTAGAAACCTCAACATCAATCTTCTTGAGTAATCCTTTCTCATCAATCTGATTCAAATAATCTCTTAATCCCATAAAATTCATCTCAAATACTTGTTTATCTTGATAAAATTAATAATTTTTCTTAGAGGAGTTACAGAAGCACTTATTATAAAACTAAAGTTTTTCACCATGATTTATTTTCTGTAAAATTTCTTTTGCGTAATCAACTCGAATCTTGTTGTCTTCTATCATTTTATTCGCAACTTTTTCTATTAATTTATCTGGTACTCCTGCAATCTTTGCGATGTTGCGCGAATGAAGTGCCATATGGCCTTTTTGAATACCTTCGGAAGATAAAGCCCTCAGTGCTGCAACATTTTGAGCTAAACCAAGAGCAGCCCCTATCTGCGAGAGCTCACTCGCACTTTTTACACCTAAAATCTTTAAAGATAATCGCGCCATAGGATGGATTTGAGTCATTCCACCGATTATTCCTAGCGCAAGAGGTACCTCGATCTCCCCAAGCAAATTACCTTCAGAATCTAATTTAAACTTAGTTAATGGAGAATACTTTCCACTTAATGATGCATATGCGTGAGCGCCTGATTCGATAGCTCTTGTATCATTTCCTGTTGCTAATGTTAAAGCAATAATTCCATTCATTATTCCTTTATTATGTGTAGTTGCTCGATATGGATCAGCTAAAGCAAATTCATATGCATTTAATATCCCCTCAACCACTTTTTCACCTCCTAATAATTCTTTATCAAAAGTGGCTTGGGATCTAGCTAAACGTTGTATAGCTAAATTAGAAACAATCCGAAGATAAATTTTTCCACCACTGATATCTTCTATAAGTGGACTAATAGCTTCAGCCATAGTATTTACTATATTTGCCCCCATTGCATCTAATACGTTAACTAATAAATGAAGTATAATCATCTTCCCTTTATTTGTATGAATTTCTCTAATTTCTATATCCTGAGCACCACCACCTAACTTATTTAGTATTGGATCCTGTTCATTTGCTATCTTTAATAATTTTTCTCTATTTTTTTCTAATGATTTCTTTGCTCCATTGATATCTTTTACATTTGTTATTTGTATCTGGGAAATCATTATAGATTTTACTTCATCTGAGTGAAATCCACCATGTTTTCTAGCCATTTTCGCAGCATTTGATGCTGCCGCAATTACCGAGGGTTCCTCAATAACCATAGGGATAATGTAATCTTTATTATTGATTTTAAAGTTAAATGCAAGACCAAATGGTAATTGATAACTTCCTACTACGTTTTCAATTAAGGTATCAATTTGTTTAGGTTTGAAATATCCTAAGTTATGTAAAATCTTAATTTCTTCTTGATTAAGTTTAATCATCTCAGCTAATTTCTGTTGACGTTCCTGTAATGATAACTTATAAAATCCGGAGATATCAGAATGGAATTCTTTCATAATTAAATTCTCAATTCTAAAAATTAATAAAGTTTTCTATCTATACTTTTATTTTATTTGAAGATGTAGAGGGAATTATTCAAGAGGAATAGGAAGATCTTCTGTTTGATAATCTCTTTTTGTTAAATATTTATCAGGTATTGTTATATAGATAGGACTCCAATTTAGTAATCCTTTTGCGTTAACATTTTCTTCGTTTTCATTCTCAACTCTTCTTATTTCATATTCTAAAGAAGTACCCTTTCTCGCATTTATAGCTACTCTTACCAATCCTTCGTTCAAATATTTTAAATCATTAATGTCTGTCTGAATGATTGGATCACTATCTAACTTGGCAAATAAAGGAAAAAATCTTTTATGATATCCTAAGTGTCCTTTTGGGCAGTTATCTAAGCCTTTTATATTTGGGATCAAACACCCTTCATCGCAGAAATGAAGTGTAAACCCTCTATTATTATTTTGTTCATGTTCTACAATATGACCCAATAATATCTTTGGTTTAGTATGACCATTCTTAATTAATTCATATTCTTGAACACTTTTCTTTTCCTTTAACTTGATAAAGTCATTTATATACGGTCCTTTTTGTACAATTTCCTTAAATTTTTCTTGAACTTTTAAAAGACCAGAAATACAGGTAGCTCCTGAGCCATAGGAACCAAAATAAATCGTATCATAAACACGAGCATGATTTTCAAGAAGATAAATAATTTGAGCCCAAATTGAAGCATTATACATATTTCCAAAATGCATTGGGACATTTAATTGAGGAAGTACTCTCTCTTTTACATTTGTATTCACCCAATATGAAAATCTCTCTAAAGTGGGGGAAGAAATTCCTCTTTCTTTTAGTTTTAAATAAAGATATTCTGGTAAGACGGTTACATCATGTAAAAAATGATCTAGCTTCTTGAGTAAAGAAGAACGAACCGTTTCCTTATTGAATTTAGGTAGTTCATTTATATGTTTAATCCAACGCTTTAGTATTATTTGTTGCATTGTTTTCAACGGCAACTTGGAGTATGGTGCATGAAACGTATAAAAATCTGCATGAAAATCGCCAATACTTCTAATTAAATCATCATAAGCAGCCAACTGGAAATTGATATAAGCATCCTGAGAATATCTGCCAAATGCTCGTGCATTTTTATCATTCGGAGGTCTGAAAAAATCGTTAACATTTCCCGAAACCTTGCCGAAGTTTTTACTAAATTTAACAATACGTGGATTTTTAGAAATTACAAGTGCGATAGCACCTGATCCTTGCGTTGGTTCGCCAGGGGAGTACAGATTATATGAAGAAATGTCGCTGCTGATTATAAGGGCTTTATTTATGAATTTTTTTTCAATCATTGCGATGGCATTAAGAATAGCTAAAGTACCGCCAGCACAGGCGTTAAAAACATCTTGCGTGAGACTGTTGGGTGATATCTCCAACATTTCGGCAAAAATGTTCGAGATACTCTTAGCTGCATATACCTCAGTTTCAGTTCCTACAAATAAAGCATCTATACTCTTAGCTGGTATGCCCCCTCTTTGTAAGGCATTATAACCTGCTTTTAATCCAAGAGAAATAATATCTTCATCGATCTCGACGATTCTCATTTCTTTAGACAGAAGACCCTTAGTATATTTATTAGGATCTACATTCCGCTCTTTTGCAAGCTCTTGTAAATCGACATATGACCTTGGAGCATAAAAAGCTACTGAATCTATGCCAATGTTAGAAAATAGATAATCGTTAGAAAGCATTGATACTTTAATTTAATGTTTATTTATTCAAAAACTTATCGAAGTAAATATTATTGTATGGAGAAGTTGTCATTCTATATAAATTCTCGGTTACACTTCATATTTGTAATAGTTCAAACTCTTATTAGTGGTAAAAATCGCAGTAAAATAACGATTTTATCTCTTTCGTTTTCTTTACCAGTGAAACTGAAAAAACATATCAGTTTAAAATTTCTAGAAAAGATTAATATTTTTAATATTAATATTAATATTGGAATTAATAGAACTTATTAAATCAATTAGATGACATCTACTTTAGAGGAAATAAAAAAGATCGGAAAAGATAAGCTGCCTAAACATATCGGATTAATTGTGGACGGAATTTGGAAGTGATATCCTCTTCTAAACGAAAACCGTCGATGGGCAGCAAAGAGAAATTTAGATATTAATTTCGGTCATTTAGTTGGATATGAAAATTTAAAAAAGAGATTATTTGATTTCTTTGACGCAGGTATCCATTATTTGAGTTTGTACATATTATCGCTTGAAAATGTGAAAAAACGAAGTCAAGAAGAGCTTGAGTATATTTATAAGATATTGATTAAAGCAGTTGATACAGTCATAAGTGAATCGATTGTAAAAGAAGAAAAAGTTAAATTCAATGTAATTGGACGGGTTTCAATGTTACCAAACGCAGCAAGGAAAAAAATTCAAGAATTAATAGAATTTACAAAAAATCATGATCAAAATTTTATAAATCTCTGTATTATGTATGATGGCCATGAAGAAATTGTCGATGCGGTGAAGGAAATAATTAATGATGGTATTAAATCAGAAAATGTGAATACTGACCTAATTAAAAAATATTTATATACTAGGGATTTCCCTTCATTAGATTACATTATTAGAACTGGAATGGAAGATGGAGCAAGGATTTCAGGATTTTTGTTATGGGATTCTTCTTACGCAGAATTCAAATTTAGAAATGATCTGTGGCCTGATTATAATAAGGAAATGGTTATGGAGGATTTAATAGATTATATAAAAAGAAATAGACGACTGGGAAGATAGAGCTTCTTTTTTTTTCATAAATTAATCCCAAAATGAAAAATGCATTAATAATTATTAAACCTAAAAAATAAAAAGATATTTTAATAGGTATTAGTCAAGTGAACAAAAAAATCAACTGAAATATGTCAAACGAAGACAAATTCATCTCTTTAAATATTACAAAATTCCCACAAAATCTATTAATTCCTGGTATAAATAATGAGATTATCATTCAAGCTGTAAATCATTCGAGTAAAAGTGAGAATTTTAAATTTGATTTTGAGGGAGAAAATTTAAAGATTAAATTAGAGTCAGAAATTTTTAAGGAGAATATTGAGTTTACCCCAGGAGAAACCAAAAATATTACATTAAAATTAGAACCCACTGCAGATGGCTTTGGGAAATTAATTATTAATGCGTATTGGCTTAAAATTGTAGAGTATACAGTTAAAGTTCAAAAAGTGAGAGAATTTACCCAGACTAGTAAAATCAAGGATATTCTCAAAAAACAAGCCTTTTCAATCAAAAAATCTGTTGAGATATTTAATCAAGAAGATTTTATAATTAGTATGACTCAAGATGTAATAAGAACAGCAGAACAAAAGTTAGAAAGCTTGAGAGAGGAGTATAATTCATTACAATCTGTAGGATCAGCGAATTCTGACTTACAAGATAATATAGATAAATATGTAAAAAATATTGCTAAAGGATATCTCTCAATTAATAATCCTCTAAAGGCTTTAGAATTAGCTCTAAATTTATTCAATAAAAAAGAACAAACTAATTTTTATCGCAATTTAGTCCGGGCTTATGCTTTAAAAAACCTTGATGAAATGGCTCAAATTGTAGCTAATTTACAAGATTCAGAGATTAAACAAAATTTATTTGAATTTATAGCTTTAGATCAAGTCTCAATTAATCCAGAACAAGCAATTAGGATTGGAAATCTAATTACAATCCCCTCTGTTAAAGAAAATCTTTTAATCAATATTTATGCCAAGATAATCGAATCAAATCCATTATTAGCTCAGAAATTAGTGGAGTATATTGATGATAATATTTTGAAAGTTAAAGTTTTATTCAATATCGCAAAAAAATTGTACGAAGAAGATACAAAAACTGAATTAATTAATATATTAAACTTAATAATTGAAATAACTATAAAATCATTTGATCTAAATTCCGCCGATAAAAAATCTAGGAAATTATTATATAAGATGCTTAAGAATGCAATATCTTCTATCGCAGAAATTGAAAATCCTGGAACAGCAGATTCTATTATTGGCCGTATACCTATTCAAGAGCTTAAAGAAAAAATAAGTAAGGATATTTCTGATATAATTTATATAATGGTTGACGAAATCAGAACAAATGTGGAATCCACATCAGTTTTCTCTCAGTATTTTTTATTAAATACTTATATATCTTCTATTAATAATGATATCAAAAATTTTTGTCTGACTGGTGGAAATGTAAGTAATAATATCTTAATAAATGATTTCAATTTTAATATCGCGTTTTTATCTTTATTTGGTTTTGATTTTAGTGTTTTTCCAATACTAGATCGTGTATATAATGATTTAAAATACTCCCTTAAAAAATCAATAGCATATTACGTTTTTCCATCAAAATATAATTACAATGAAAATGAGTTAAAAACACTTAGAAGCTCTTTAAAACAATTTTTTAAAGATCTCGAAAGAGCTCCAAAAAATGTTTTAATTTTTAATTTGGATTTTATTCCATACTTAGGAAAACCAACTGTTATCATTTCACATGAGTATAATTTAAGTGAATCTTTTTACGCTAAAATTAAAGAAATTGGAGACGCTATTAATATAATCGTTGATGAGTCATTTTTTAAAGGTGGGAAAATTTCTGATGATTTAAAGCATATATTTCCTCCCAACAAATCCAAGATTATTAACTTAGTCTTATCCTATGAATTTATCAATGATTATAATATATTCAAAAATTTTATTCAATCTTTACTCTAAGATAAATTTACTAAACTAAAACTATAAAATTAGATTTTATTATATATATTTTAAAAGGTAAAAAGATATTGTTGAATCAAAAAATAGTGTAGAGCAATAAGAAGGGAAGGCTTTTATGGCAAAAGACAAAAAAAAGAAACAAAAAAAGGAGAAAAAGAAGAAGAAAGCAGATCAAATGAATGATACTTTTTCACAATTATATGGCAAAAAGGGTAAGGTAGCAGTACCAAGTGTTTCATTGGGAAAAAGTATTGATAGATCAGGTGATAAATTATTCCTTGGGACAGATTATCGAGAAGTACATATCCCTGAAAGACCGTGGGCTGAAATGCTCTGGGATACTGGACATTGGACTGCTTTACCATTCACTCATGGCATTGAAATGGAATTAATCATTGCTGATGACAATGGAGATTATCCTCCTGGAGAAGAAATGGTTTTTCGGATGAAAGAAATTGTTAAGGATGCAATTAAAATTATGGATGAGATTTTATATGAGGGGAGAGATGATTTTCTACCTGTACCCGATTATATTAGACAAAAGGTACTTGCTAGACCTTGGGGCCGAGAAGATCTTGAAAAGGGATATACTATGAACTTACGCTATGCCTTAGGAGATTCTTATGTGGATATTGATTCTTTTGCTAGAGATGGAAATGTTACAGCAATTACTTATATATTGGAACTCGTTACACCCCCTTGTGTCTATATTGAAGAATTAGCGTATTGGGCAAGTACCCTATTCTTATTAGCAAAAGCTACATTACCAAAAGATTTACATATAATTGCCTCTGCCATAAACCCAGCTACTAGAGAATATATGCGTGGAGTCTCCCAAGCCGACCATAGTCATATTGGAACCTTCCAATCAGAGTTAGAAAAGATTCAAGCTTATTGTATGATTCGAAATTTTATCCCACATCTAATTGCTCTTACATGTAATTCACCAATTTTGGATAATAAACCTACAGATATTGTCAAAATTATTAATAAACGTATCACAGCTCCTAATTGCACCAGATCTCTGCGTTTAAAATACAATACTACAATGCTAAGTGGAAATGACCCAAAATATTACATTCCTTATTTAACAGATCTGAGTGAAAATTCTGTTAATTATTTCCTTCAGACTGTCCAGAAAGCAAGCTTGGAGGATGGAAGATTTCAAGATGTGTTCCCATTAACAGATTGGGGGACTATTGAAGTTAGGATTAGTGATGCACAGATATCTATTTGTCGACGTATTGGAGTTGGTATGTTGATCCAAGCTATGTGCTATAAAGCTAGAAAATTATTAGAAAAGGGAATTTGGGTCCCTGATGCAGGGAGTGAAACAATTGCCACAAATCGTGAGGGGGCAATTGAGAGGGGTTTGATTTCATTATTCCGACCTATAAATCTTACACGAGAAAAACTTGCACAATATGATCCTGAATTCGCAGAACAATATATAGGGCCAGAAAATCAACCAGTGCGGTATATGATTCAGGGTGTACAACGCATGTTCTTCTATCTAAAAAATGAACTTAAAGAATTGGGGTTCCTTTATAGCCCATTCTTAAAACCTTTGCTTCAATCTGTTTTTGGGAGTGTAAGCTATGCAGAAGCACCCATAACTGAAGCGGAATATCAGTTAAGCCTTTACAAATACAAATTGGATAACGGAGAAAACCCCAGTATCCTATATGACCTCATATATTTCACAATCCAATATTGCCAGGATCCTTTAAATAATCCCCTTACAGGAGTTTTAACTCTTCCAAAAGAGATGAGAGAATAAAATTCCTAATAAAAAATATGAGAGATCTTTATGTTAAAACATTCATTAGTGCTGGATGGTATAAATCACTAGAATTACAAGAAAAAACAAATTTTAGCAAATATGGCAGAAAATTTTTATAAAGATAACTCTATTGAACCAGATTTTTTGTCTAGGTTATATAATTGCCCAAAATGCAAAAAAACTCATACTGTTAAGTTACAGAAAGATTTATACAAAGAAAAATCGAGTTATCCTTTTTCCTATGCATATCTCCATTCTTCTGAGGGGAATTTAAAAGATTTACTCACAATTCTCTACTTAGATAAAGAATTACAAATCAGAGGAGTCGATGTTATAGAAATACAAGATAGTATAGGTATTTTTTCTGAAGAGTTAACGAGAAAAATTACGGAAACATTAATGGATGAAATAGTAAGTCTACAAGAAGAAAATTTTCACTTGCAAGAACTTTTAACTAAAATTGAAATAAATGAATTAAATAAAAGCCGAGTTCAGACAGATAATGAATCAACCATTTCAAGTTTGGAAGATTTGATTGAAATTGAGGAGGAGACCATAAGTCAAGAAATTCAAGAAGAAGAAAAGGATAATTATAAAAAAACCCTATTTACTATTAGAACTAAAACACCCGCGTCAATAAAATCCAAGACTCCTGCTCAAGAACCAGTTGCTGAAGCTAAGAAGATTGCGGTCTATTTCTTATCAACTATTGGACCTGGTGAGAAAAAGCAAAAATTAACAATTGGTACTAATAATGTAATCAGCAAAATCAAAGAGACAGTAGGAAATATGTATGGATTGGACCCATTAAATTTTCATTTAGTTTCGGGAGGTATTACATTTGATGAAAGTTTATCCTTGAAGGACTACAATTTAGTTGATGGAGACGAAATCCTTATAATCCCTTCAAGTACAGCAGGTTAATTATAAAATAATTTTTAATCTTTTAACTTAAAATTAAAGTGTAAATCATTGTATATCCCAATATTGTTAAGAAATGAGTTGTAGCGAAAAGTGCACCGTTTTTTAGCAACCGCTTGTAATCTAAATTCCCCACTTTATATTCTTTTGCCATTGATAGAGTAAGAAGATCACAAGCAGAACCTTGTGGTAAAAAATTTCCTGCCATATTAACACCGCTTATGAAGGCAATGATAATCGGGTTCGGAAAGAAACCTTCTCCTATAAGTGCCGAAAAAATGGGGAGAAGGATGATGGTAACAGGTGTACCTGCAAGAAATGCGGATAAGAGGGAAGAGATGCCTAATGTTATCAACACTGCGAGATAAATGTTATTATTTACAAGGTTTACCAACCATGAGGAGATCAAGTCTGAAAAACCGAAGTATGCTAAAGAATTCGATAGAATGAATAAGATTGCAAATACAATAATGATTCTCCAAGAGATATCATTTTTAAGATCTGAGAAATTAATGTTCTTCGAGTGAATAAGAAGAATTATTGCCGCAGATATGATTACGACAAGTGCAGGCTCAAATCCTAAGAACATAAACACAAAAGTAGTTAAAATAATAATAACTGTCATTAAGAAGTACTTTTTATTCTCGATTACAATTCCCGGATCAAGTATTTCCAATAGTATCTTCTTATTTCGTTCAGTTGGTTTTTCTTCTTTTTTCAATATAAACTTATCAATTAAGAAAATGGTGGATATTAAAGTGATTATAAACAAAATACCCATATTGGCAAGATACTCACCAAAACCCCATCCAAATTCCTGACCGATTATTAGGTTTTTTAGGCTCGAGACAGGGGTAAGTATAGCACCAATATTTATCGTAATGGTCATCCCCATCATGTAGGTCCCCGCAGGTATCTCTAAAACTCGGCATGTCCTGTAGATCAATGGAATCAATATCAAAGAAAGAGTTAAATCCTCAATAAAGGCAACGATTACACCTGTAAACAGGCAAATCATGTAAAAAAATAAACGGTTATTACCTTTTGTGATATGAATCAATTTTATTGCGCTATATTCCAAAACTTTGTCATTGACAGCAAAATAGATAATTATTTGCATGGCAAAAATGAAGATTAAAGTGTTAAAATTGATAAATCCAAGAATTTCTACCTCTGAAACATTAAAAAGTGTGAGCATTGAAACAACTGCAACGGCTCCTATGATCAATGCGATGGGGAAAAAATCAATCTTATCTTGGGAAAAAAATACCATCAAGATAGTAAATAAAACTAAGATCAATAGTATTGCGGGTAAATTCATTCTATAAAAAGAAATGGTTTTTATTTTAAAAATATCACTTTGATTCAGAAATTACGAAAATTCAAAGCATATTTGAATTTTTTTACCTTTTCTTCTTTAATTAAATAATTAATTGAAATTTAATTTGCTAACAATATAGGAATAATTAAGTTTTAATTAAGTAATTTTTACTAATTTCTAAACAAAAGCAATAATTGATCTTTTTATGCTGACATGTACTATAGAACAAGATGGAAAAAGAAGGGTAGAACATTTGCTTGTAATTGATGCGCATTCTCATCTTGGTCAAGATGTTGACGGGGCAACAATGATGAATCCTTTGGCTCCAGGAGCAGGAACATTTGATTTTTGGGGGAATGTCCAAGGAAGGGTTAAAGCGGATTGGGAGAAAACTGGAGAACAATCTTTTAAAACTACAATGGATGGAAAATTTACAAAGATATCGTGGTCATTTACCCCTTATCCATTTACAGATAGACTTTATAGTGAGCTTGAGAAGTTAGGAAAAAGGCATTCTGATTTAAAGGGGAAATCAAAGTTTTATTCATTCATAGATCAAGGAGTATGTTTTCCATTTCAAGATGTATTTCGAGATAAACATCCAGAGGCGTTATATAGAGCAAGCAACATAAACGTTTCACGTTTTACAACTCGATTCCCTTTTTCAATGAAATTGATAGGTTATGGTCGTTGTGATCCAATGGAAGGGCAAAAAGCTGTAAATGAAGTAAAATATGCTAGGGAAACTTTGGGGCTTCGAGGCTTAAAATTACATCCTCGATCAGAAGGATATGTAGACAAAATGACTTCTGAAAAAGTTATTAATGTTCTTATAGAAGCTGCAAGTTATTCAATGCCAGTTATTTTTGATACAAGAGGGAGGGGTTCAATCTTAGAAATTGGAAAATTAATTAGAGCTGCAAGAAATGTAATTCAATCGAATTATCCTGATTTATTACCTCATTTCAAAGTTATAATAGCTCATTTTGCTCAAGGAAATATTGATGATTATGAAGTATATGATACTATTGTTCAACCAAACACCTATGGAGATCTTTCTATGTTACACGGTGCGGGCGCTGGAAATTTCTTTGAAAGCTTTAGAAATTGGTTTATTTCAAATAATAAACAAAGAGTAGATAATCGAACATGGTCTGAATATCTCCTTTTCGCCTCAGATTATCCATATTTTGGAGATACACATGCCCAAAAATTAATGAAATACATTATCAATAAACAATTCTTTGACACTGGAGGAACTATTGCAGATGTTAGAAATATACTTGGATTAAATCAATTACGACTTCTACCAGAATATAATACTTCTCAAAATCAGAAAGAAGTAAAACCAGTACCGAGTTTACTCATTTCTAATCCCTTATTTCATCAAAATAAAAAGAGTACTTATGAAGTTTCGATAATGGCATTAGCTAAATTACTTGTAGAAAATAAATTTGATATTAAAAAGTTTTGCATTCAGTTTAAAGATACTTGGGATACTTTTAGCAATGATGTATTACTAACTACGATATCAAATAATACTAAGCAAGAAAGAAATTTATTATTGATGAATTTGGTGGAAGATCAAATAACTCTTTTTGCCCCATTACAATCTGGTACGGAATGGAAGAAATTTGGCTATAATTATTTCAACCCTGAAGATCGTGCTTTTTTTGCTTCAGTTTTTAAGCAAAATTATTTAGCTATGGATGTTACAAAAACAATAGATACTTTTTCGCATATTTATACTTAAACAATAAACAATCCTAGCATAACTATTATATTTTTTAATACTAATTAATATTAGAGTAAATATTATATTCGTACGGTAGGAAACACATATTATATTATATATTTTATTGCTTTTTGGGATAAACATTGAAAGGAATTGTGATTCTCAATCTGAATAAAAAATCAGAGTTATCTATAGATACTGAATATCCAGAAAATATCTGTGAGGAGTTAGGTGTAACAAACTCAATGTTAGAAACTGTTTTTGATGAACATAAGAAGATTAGGACAGGTCCCAATTACCTTGAAATGCAAATAAAACGTGATCTTAGTATCGCTAGTTTTTTTACTGGTCATTCGTCTAAACACTTTATTGGAAAGGGAGATCATGTACTTACCGTGTTTCTTTCTGATGAGGATATCCTTCCAAGAAATTTTGAGGGTCAAGTGAGAAGGATCGCTTTTGAATTATTGCCTAAAAATAAGGAAAAGAAGTTTAAAGAATTATTTACTAAATCATACGAATTATTAGAAAAAGGAGAGCTTGATGCCTATTGGCAGGAAAGACAGGAGCTTGAACAAGAAATAGGGGAAAAAAAGGAAAAAATAGATGATCTTGCTCAAAAAGTTTCATTGTTAGTTTCTGATAGATCAGAACATCTTCGTAATGTGGAGGCTTTAAAAAGTGAAGTATCTGAGTTATATTCAAAATTAGAAAATTGGAGCGTGCAAATGGCAGAATTAAATGAATACAATGCAACTTTAACGGCAAAAAATCGAGAATTAACTAGATTAACAAATGTACAGAAATTAGCGTTAGGCCAGAAAGATGAAAGAATCAATAACCTAAAAGCAAAATTAAGTGATACAGATGAAATTGAAAAAGGTGCCGAAAAAATATTGGCAGAAATTAGAAAAATTAAACTTGAGAATGATAGACTTATTCAAGAAATTGAAAAATTGAATGAAACTAATAAAAAATTAAAATTCCAAGTACTTAAAGCAAAAAGGGAGAGTGAATCAGTTCCGAATTTGGAACTCGAGATAAAAAAATTAAAAGATAAAATACTAGGCGTAACTAATGAAAAAGAGAATATAAGACGAACGCTAATGGATTTGAAAAATGATATTAAAATTATTAGAGAAGAACGCGATAGATATTATAAAATTGTAAAAGGAAATAAACTTCTTTAACTTATTTGTTGGTTAAAAATTAAAAAATTGTTTAAGATTTTTTTAATAGCTCAGCAAGGAAATTAAGATTCCATTCTAATATTGGACTTTTCCAAGATTGTAATTCTTTGGAGAAATCTTCTCTTTTTATTTGAGTTGGATCCCCTCCAGCATCAACTCGTTTTCTTGCTAATTCAAGTATTTCCTCAATATATTTATTTTCTAAAGAAAATTCCTCTCTGGATGCTAGTTTTCCATGTCCAGGAACAACAACTTTAAAATCAATTGCCATTAATTCATCATTTACTGATAACCATCCTTCTGGATCTCCAGAACCTAACCATGGGTCTACTCTAGCAAACAAAAGATCTCCTGCAAATAGTATGTTTTCATCCGGAATATATACTATAACGTCCCCATCTGTGTGAGCCTTCTTAAAAGTTCGTAATTGAACAGCCTTTTCTTTTCCATGTATAACACATCCTTCTTTGAAAGTAAGATTAGGTTCTCGAATAGAAAAGTCGTCTGAACGAATAGTTTTAAGAAATTTAAGATCATTTTCAATTTCTTTTCTTTTTTCCTCATCTTTTTCTGTTTTAAGAGAGTCCTTCATCTCAGTTAAATCCATATTCTTAAACTCTTCAATTCTTTTCTTATTCTCAGTTTGAATGTTCTTTAGAGTTCTATCAGAAGTCATTATTTGAGTAGATCTGTCAAACAATGAGGTTCCCATAAGATGATCCATATGATAATGGGTTATGACAATGAAGTTAGGCTCCTTTTGAGTATATTGGATAGCAGCTTTTTTTAAATCTTTAGCAGCATCTACATCTCCTGCAGTATCAATGATTATCATATAATCTTCTATATCAATAAATCCTGCATTTCCTCCCATGCCAGAATTTTCTTTAGCAATAGCCCCATAAGCACTTTCTGAGAGTTTATACAGGTCAAAGAACTCAGATTCAAAATCTAATTTTTTTACAAAATCAAATGACATAAATTTTTTTAGAATATATTCTTCAAAAACTTTTGTGGTTATTCTTACTTAATTCCTTAAATTCAGTCTAAAATTTTCGATTTAAATGTCATTTTAGATTAAAGGAGCATTGTTATAGATTTATATAGTAAAATAGCTATGATTTACATACTATCTTATAAAAAATGGGTTAAGCTAATGTTAAACAAAAAAAAAAGAAATCTTGCGATTTTAATAGCATTATTTTTAACATGTTCAATCTTTGTATTAACTATAAGCTCTAATTATGATATTAGAAATGAAGACATCGATTACAATATATCATCATTAAATATTTCTACAATTTACTCTTACACTGTAATCAATGATATCTTACCCGGAAGCACATGGGAAGATGCGAAATCTGGTGGAATCTGTACAGGATCAGGTACAATAGGGGATCCTTATTTAATAGAACATGACATTTTTGAATATGGATCTATAGGTCCAGGAGAATGTTTAGAAATTAGAAATTCACAAAAATATTTTATTCTTCGAAATGTTACAATTCGAAATGCAGATCAGAATTCAAGAGGGTTGTATTTAGAAAATGTTACTAATGGGTTGATTGATAACTGCATTGTAAACAATGATGCAGAGACTGGTTGTACAGGAATTTACATGGAAAATGTGAATAACACCGAAGTTAGGAATAGCTATATTCATGATAATACTGATAATGGTTTACACTTGTTTGATTCTCATTTTAATATCATTTCTGGTAATAATATATCTGCTAATACAGATGTGGGAATCTACCTTGACCAG
>JBHLKB010000006.1:0-25271 GCA_048887205.1 Candidatus Hodarchaeota archaeon | reverse complement strand
ATAGATATTCGGTTGTTAAAGATATTAGTGATGTACTGAACAGGAATTTAATTTTTCCTTATATCTCGTTAAAGAATTTAGACTTTCAAGATAAGATCTATATAATTTTACCTAATATAAAGAAAGAACTAAATAAGACTATTATAACAATTTTTAATTTTTTTAACTATGGCTTTATTTATGAAATAGAAGGAGAATTTTTTATCTATGAATCTATAGACCAAATTAAATTCGAAAATGGACTAATGATAAAATTATACTTACCACAATGTGAACTTGATGAATTCCTTAAATTGTTTGATCTATTATTTGAATATTTAGAAATCAATAATTATATCATTCTAACGGATTTAGCCGACGGTAAGAATCTCTTAAATAGAATATATGAAGATTTGTGCTTTTTAAATTCTTATAATCCATTAATTAATCTTATATGGAATGAAAAGGATAAAATCTGGATGAACCATAAACTATATACTGAAAAGTTTGAGAAAATTTATCCAGATCTTCTCTATGGAGTAAAAAATGAAGCAAAATAAATATTAAATAACTAATTATGAGGTAACACATAAATCAAGGATATTGTTAATTAAAATTCTTATCTTGTCTATTCTTTATCTTTGGTTTTAATTTCTTATACTTCTAAAAGCTTGATATTTTTCTCGTAATTTATTAGTTGTATTTCTTTAAATTAGTATCAATTTATATTTTTAGTGGTGTTTAAAAAAGTAACTAGAGAATAATAGTAATATGTGTGCTAATGAAGGTATTCCGTAATTGTAAAGTCCTTAGGGAAATTTACATTCTATTTCTTTTTTTTCCCCATTTAAAAGTTAAAAACATAGTATTATAGAATTATTCAATTTAAAGTTTCAAACCCTATTTAGAAGATTTGATAGTAAATTTAGATGAATAGATAAAAATAATTGATATCGATGTTAAAGATATAACTGTAATGATTAAGATTTCCATTGAAAAAGAGAGAGACAGAAACGTCCCGAGTGGTAAGAGGGTTATACTTGCTAAGTTTGAAGATAATGACATTATCCAGTACCTTAAATTCTCATTTTTCCCAGTTCTTGCTATCTGTAAAAAAATAGTTGCATATAATACAACAATTATACCACTTATAAGATAATACATTGAATGTGTTATTAGAAAGATTATGATATTTGAAGAAAGTAACATTACAAAACAAAACATATAAATTGAGGTGAGATAAACAATATTTTGTAAGATTTTTTTATATTGAATAAAAGTATGTTTTTCTTTGAAATGGATTTTTTTTAGTAACTTATTAGCTAAATAAAAACCCGTTATATTTAATATTATAAAAATTAAATAGAAATCTGAGTATAAAGAAAACCCTCTTTCTCCAAATCGGGAAATGATGTAAGAACTAAAAGGATAAGCTATTAATTTATCGCTATATATGCAGAAATAAGCTAAAAATATGAAAATAATAGAGAGTTCTGAAAAAGTTTTCATATAATTTTGTTTTTCTGGCGTTCTTGTAGAAAATTTTTGAATTGATTCTCTGAAAAAAGATTTCCTCATAAAGATTAAAATTATTAATAAGGGGGAAGTTATTAACCATCCGACAAAAAAAAAATTATTCCAAAATCCTGCAAAATCAATTTTCTTAACAAAAACTTTAAAAAGAATTGAAGGGAGTAAGATACCAATACATGAGCAAGTATTAATCAAGATAATTATATTTCTTTCACTTTTTTTATCAGGAGATTCTAAAAGAAGTTTTGACATTCCTGTTCTAATTACTGCTTGACTTATTAAATAGAAGGCTAAAAAAATAGCATAACTTAGAAGAAATTGATTATACAAAACAAAAATTAAATAACTTAAAGATAAGAGAAAATTAAACGAAAAAATTATCTTTGTCTTATATTTTGAAAATTTATCAAAAAAAAAGCCAAAAGCAGGGAATGAAACTAAAACTAGATAAGAAAAAACTTGTATTAAAGCCAAATTAGATCTATCAATATTTAAAACATCAAAATGAAATAATGGTATATATACAATAACGTAGGTTTGAATCAAACTGATTATAAAATAAACTAATGAGAAGATAACATAATTCTTTTTTCTAATTTTTATTTTTCTTTGTATTTCATCAGAAATTTCACTAGTTGATTTTGTTTTCAATTTTTCATGAGTAAGCATAACTCTTTATTTCAGAATATCTAATTAAACCAATTGAAATTTTTATTAGTATGAAAGGAATAATATATTGGAGTTTAAATATGCAGTTTTGGAAAAGCCTTTATGATATTATTTAAATGTCCAAATTGTAGATTATGTACAGATTTAGAATTTCATTTCAAAAATAAGCTATGTCCTATGTGCGGTAATCCTAAAGATAAGTTAACTGATAAGAAAATTTGTAATTCTGCGGGAAGTTGTAAATAAGTATATTAAGTAAATGTCTACCTAGATATATTTCTTATTTTTTTTAAAACATTGGAAAATATAAATAAATTTAGCTTAATATATCAGTTTTCCCTAAAATTTTTTAGGAGTTTTTAATTTAAGAATATCAGTCATTAATTCAAGGTTTAAAGAAATAATCAATCCATCTTTTTTCAAAATTTATTTCATATCTTTCAAATAATTCGTTGTTTTGGATCGTCAGTTTCAAGAAAATTAGTAGGCCCCCCGCAAATATAACAGGAAATAGATTTTGAAACTACTTCAATAGGATATCTACAATATGGACATTGAATATAAACAACATTATGAAAATACATGACATATTATCTAAATTGGTCTATTTAAATTACAACATAAATTCTCTAAATAAATATCAAAATTAGGAATGTCTTGAATAATAGAGTTAAAAAAGGAATATTCAAATTTGTTTATTTACCACGTCCTTTATTTGCTCTGATGCTAGGACGAGTTTTTTCTGAACCCCATCCTTTCTTATGTAATCCTCTAGCTCTTTTTCCAGCCGATGTTAGGCCTCGAGTTGCCCTTTTTTTATGTTGGGATTCAGTTATCCAATTTATTTTAGGATCGGACTTTATAACTGGATGGTTTGGATCCACTAAGATTACTTCATAATACCAGTGTCGACCATCGGAGTAAATTTTATAACTATTTAGCACCTGCATGTTTGGATACTTTCTTTGGACACGTTCCTCAGCAATCCATTGAAGATTCTTCCCAGTGGTATATTTAGAGACACCCATAGCTCTTGGTTTTCTGCCTCGTTTTGGACGGGTTTTATGCATTCCACCTTTTCTTATCCTAGCTCTCACTATTATATATCCTTGTTTTGATTTATAACCTAAAGTTCTCGCTCGATGAAGCTTAGTTGGTTTTTCGACTCGTTGAATTGATCTACCCTTTCGATATTCTATTCCACGTTGCCAATGTGGTGTTTGATACCCTTTTTCATGTTGCTCAAAAGTGTCTTTTACATACTTATAACCAGACTTCATTTTCTCAATGCACTATCACGGTATTATAACTTAGAAAAGATATAGAAATTAATTAATTTTTTTATTTTCTAATATATAAGTAAAATTTTTTGAATATCTCTCAATTATTTTAACTGATTAGTTGTTTTATTGTATGGATAATCAATTTATTCTTTAAGGATGTCATTAGTTTTATGGAAAAAAAAGGAAAAAAAAGGAAAGATTTTAAAAAATTTGAAATTGAAGAAAAAAATGGATTAAAAATTTCCTATAAAAAGGATGAATTTGATAAGCAATTTCCTCATTTAATTAAAGAGATTTCATTAGAGAAAAAAGCTATCAGAATTGATTCAGTTAATACAGATATTGATCAAAATCATAAAGAAGAAATTCAAGAACACATTGATTTATCCCCAGATGAATTATCTAATCCTGGCGCTATTGATTTTATTAGAAGATGTACAAAAGAAGAAGAGGCAATTAATATTTTGGATTATATGTTAAAGAGAAATGAACTTTCTCAGGAAGATTATTATACATACAAAAATATTATTTCACAAGAAGGAGGTTTAAAGAAGCTTATTGATGAAAGCGGAGGTCCGAAGCAGCCAGGATATTATTTGGATAAATATTATTTTAAACTCGATAAAAATCAAAAGTTAAATAGTAAAGAGGATTAGGATCATTTGACAAATGATGACCTTATGACAAAGTTAGCTGCTTGCTCGGTAGCAATGACGTTGTCGCCCCAAACTGATGTCATCTTTTAATAATATTTCAATGCTTATTATTGATTATCTGCTTATATTTATATTCTAAGACTATTTCATAGATTTTATTTTTAAATCTACAACAACTAACTCAGATCTCGGAGAGTAGTGTTTAACAATTTTAGAATTAATTATATTTTCAATTTCCCAATTTATATTAGCTAAGTTTAATTCAATAGACTTCAATGTTTTTTCTATTGGGTTTGGTTTTTCTGAAAATTGATAAAAATGCAGGATACCTCCAGATTTTTTCATTAAGAAACAGGCCACATCAACGAATTTAATTGAATTTTCAGGTAAATTCATGATTACTCGGTCTGCTTTATGGAATAACAATTGCCCTAATTGATTAGGAAGTTCAAAAAGTTCTTTAATATTGATGTTGTGTGGGATTACATCTCCTATTATTTTATTTAATTTAATATTTTCTTTAAGATATCTATAGGCATTAGGATTAACGTCAAAAGCATAAACTTTAACCTTATTTTTCTTCGCAATCTGTATTGCAAATGTCCCAACACCTGAAAACATATCGATGATTATCTCATTTTGTTCTATTTTACTTGAAGAAATTCTCTGTCTTTCAAAAACCAATCTAGGGGAAAAGAATGTATTCTTAATATCAAGTTTAAAAAAGCAGTCATTTTCTTTGTGAATCGTTTCATATTTATCTTTGCCATATAAGTGAGCTAATTCTCTTAAGCGATATTTTCCCTTTATTTGGCTTTTCTTTTCATAAACTGTTTTAACATTTTTATTTATGTCTATTATCCCTTCAGCAACTTTTTCCTTGTAATCACTAGCTTTCTTATCATTTAACTCATTGAACTTATCAAACTCGATTACTGCAATATCTCCAATAATATCATATGATTTTGGAATTAAATCTAAATATTTATCTGAAATTTTACCCACTAATACTTCTTGAAGAGTTCTATATTTATAATTTACATTGGGGACTCCTTCTTTAGTAATAAATTCAAAATTAATCTGATTCTCTTCTAAATCAGCTAATTTATCAAGGACACCTTGATGCTCAAAAATTGGAAATAAAACATTTTCATTTTCACGTAAAATCTTAAATTTATGATTAATTATTGGTGTTTTTTTAAGATTTTTTTGTATGAATTTAATAAAATTTTGCCCATCTTTCTTTTCCAATTTAATATATAATATTTCTTTATTTTTGTTAATTCCCATTTATCTCATTTATTTCAAATAATATGGATAATCTTTTTCCAGGAAGTTTTAATTTCTCAATAATTTCACGTTTAATATCCTTTGATGATTTTGTACATTTTATTAATACGGTTCTATCGCATATATAGTTACTTTTACGAAATACAATATCTTTTTTATCTAATAATTTTAATTTTTTATTTCCGTAACCATAAAAAGAATCTTGAAGGTTTTCTACTTTCAAGGTTATTTTTATTTTATCTCCGCTTCTTATCTTTTTTTTCAAATCGGGATTTAAATCATTACAAGCTTTAGTGGCTTTAAGACCAATAATGCAATTTCCTTTCTTTGTTAAGCCTTTATCCTTAGTAATTTCAATTGTTGTATTATGAGTGCCTACAATATTTTCATGACTAGAAGCATATACTTTATCTAAAATTATCATTCTACATCGTTTTTGAAAAATCTAATAAGAGGGGTTATATCTTTAAAATGTGCAATCTTTAATTTAAATTTTAATTTTAACTTTTCAACTAAGTTAATTAAGAGATCTCTTTTAGAAAATTCAACAGTTTCATTAAACTGATTAATGTATTTTTCAGGAATTAATATACCACATTTGGAATAATAATGACCGTATAGATCAAAAAATAATTCCGTTTTACGTACCAAATTTTGATATATTATTTCATTTCTACTAGAGAATTCTATGCATTCATGTTGTCCCATAGGAAAAGTATAGCTCAGTTCCAGTGGAATAATTCCATAAAAATTAGAAAAGAATCCGACATGAAGAAGATTTCTGGGAATTATTGAATCACTATCTAATTTCTCCAGCCATTTCTTAATACTGGGTGATTTTTCACCCTTTATATCTAATTCAGGTAAAATTACTAGAAAATTTGCCTCTTTTGGAACTCTATAATTATTTTTCAATTTTGATTCATATCGATAAATTAGAGGTCTATTAATACTTTCTGAGGAGGAATAAAGTCTACCATGTGTTTTATATAATTTTTCGTGTTTTTCAATGTTATGTAAATTTGATTTAACTATTTCTAGAGCAGTAACGAGAGTTGGATGATTTCTAACTCTTTGCTCTACAAGTTCCCATAAATTTCCTTCTCTAATAGCTTGACGTATTGTTCTCAATTCAGAAAAAGATATGTACAAATTATGTTTGGCTAATAATTCAGTTCTCAATTTATCATCGAAATTAATTACTTCTTTAGGTTTATATTCACAACATATTGGACAGTGACATGGAAATTCCACTAATTCTTCTAATTTTCTTGTTCCTGTTGATAATGTGAAATACCTGTCTTCTTTTGCGAATAATATATATGCTGCGGAGTCCATTAGATCACAACCACATGCTATAGCTAAGGAAAAGAATTGCGGTAATCCTAATCCAAACATATGAATCGGTTTATTCAATGCAATATATCTTTTCACATTTAATAGAATGCCAATTACTAAGTCAAACCTATAATTTAGAAGTGATTTAACTAAACCTCCTATTGCGTAAATATCAAAATTTAACGCATTCATTTCGAGTGTGCTAATCGTTAATAAATCATTATATTTTGCACCATGAATTGGTCCAAACCAGTAACAGGTATCTTTTTTTCGTCGAATAATATTATCTTTAGCTCTTTGGATTGTTAAATTAACTTTCTTCTCAGCAGTTTCATAATCATCATCTGGTTGAACAGGTTCATCTAAGATTACAGCTAAATCTGTACCAATATCTTCCTGGAATTTTTCAATATCTTCAGCCTGAATCTCTATCTTACTTTTATTATGCATGTATTTTTGAAAAGCACCGCTATCTGTTGCGATTATTCCATCAAAATTTAAATATGAATGGATTCCTTTTTCCAGGATACTACGCCGTATTTGATGATTTTGATAAATTATATAGGCATTTGTAAAAACACATTGTGCACCTATCTTTTTTAAATCTGAAGTAGAAATTATATTTTTAAAAGGGTGAAGAACGGGAAATAAATTTGGTGTACTCATTAATTTATTATTTACAGTTAATTTTCCAAGTCTTGCTAAAGCATCGAAATCAGATATTTCCCATTTCATAATTTTAATAATATTTAAATTTAGATTTTCACTCAAAAAATTCTTCTAAACGATTTTCTTGAAATAATTTTTCCAGCCAATCTATTTTTCCTATATGATAATTGGTTGCATTTTTGTTTCCAACTACTATATCTACCATAATTTTTGCTACTTTTTTACTACTAAGATCTGTGGTGTCAATTTCAAAAACTGGTAATTTCGTATTTCTCTGAACAAAAAAATTCCCGCAATTACCCAGAATTTCTGCTTGAATGTTTTCATTAATTTTTTTTAAGTTATATTTTTTTTTTTTAAGTCTTTTGAATAATTCATCAGGTTCACATCTTAAAATAAATATAAAATCAATATATTTATCTGGAATGATATCAGAAAAATGACTTTCTATTACCAAAAACGGTGAATCATTTTTCTTTATCTCCTTTATCTTTTTTAAGACATAAGGACGAAAGATTTCAAAATCTACTATGTAGGTTTTTCTTTCTTCATCATATTCAAATGAAAATTTATCTGAAATTGCTAATTCATTAAGAGATATAATTTTGGTGTCTATATATTTGGATATTTCTCTTGCAACTGTAGTTTTCCCGCAACCTGGAGTTCCAGAGATTATGATATTTTTCATTTCCAAATTAATAATAGAGAATAATAATTAAAAAAGTAAATGAAGTTAATTGAAATTAACTCAGGTGAAAAAAATTGGGAAAGGGGGGCTTCGAACCCCCGACCTCACGGTTATCAGCCGTGCGCTATACCAGGCTAAGCCACTCTCCCTTAACGGGAAGTTAAATTAGACTTAAATATTTTTTTTAAAAAAGGTTAATTAACGTTTAAATTTAATAAATAGTATTTAAAAAATTTTTTGACCTAAAATATAATAGATTAAAGGGTGCATTTTATAATTAATTAACCTAGAAAGAAAAATGCCGAAAATTTTAAACTATTCTATAATTGGTCTTGAGGATTACACGATTAGCTTTGAAAATTACTGTTCTTTATGTGATATTCAAATCTATTGTAAATGGGGTAAAGAAGAACCTTTTTCTATCAAAATCAGTTGTAGTGATTTAAACCGTGCCAAAGAAAAGGTAAAATTTGACCAGCTTCAGAGATTACAGAAGACTGAGGATGTTTCAGTCCCGTACGAGGATTTAGTGAAAAAAGTGAAAATTAATATGCAAAATATAATTTCTCAAATATGGAAAGTCAAAATAAAGACACATAAAGAAGAGATTAGATGTTTAGACTCTCGTAAGAGAGATCCAATGCTAGTAGCTCAACAAGGGCAAGATTGGTGGCAAGATTTTAATACAACAATGAAAGTTATTAACCAAGAGTGTGAAAAAATTTTTTAATCTTGTACTTGTTTTTGTAGAGTTTAAATAAGAAATATTAAAAAATATTATGTTATGGTTCCTTTTGGTCTAATCAATAGGAAGTTCTTTTCAGTAAATGATGTGTTCAAAGATATTGTTGAAGGTTTAGAAAATTGGTGCATCGCTTTTAACGATTTCTTCTTAGTTTTTTGTAAATATTTGAAATTTATTTTTGTTTTCATTATTTTATTTATTGGAGTATTAACATTAGTGAGATTAAGGGGTGTTTATCGACAATCTAGACTAGTTGGTACCGATAAAAAAGAAGACCCATTCATGAAACTAAGACTAATCGTAGGTTGTTCTTATATTGTTTTAGGTTTTGGAATTTTATTTAATTATATTACGTATTTTTTAATTTGGATTTTAGATCCTTTACCAGATAGATTAATGTATAATTTTATTTTGTTCAGTGGGATTGATCCATTTTATCTAAATGGAATCATAGATATAAGTACTTCTCGTTTTCCTCATGAAAAAACTTTATATTATTGTTTCGCTCTCGCTTCTTTATTGGCTTTATTACTGGTATTGGTAAGTCTATGGTATCTAATAAATAATAATCGTTTGATTCATAACCCTAGTAGAGCTATATATGCTTTAATTTCTGGTGTCGTGCAAGGAATATTATTTGGATTTAATACATGTCTTCCATTTTTTTTGTAATAATTGAATTAAATAGAAATAAAAGTTGTACTATCTAATTATAAACACATTCTGAGCGAAACATTTATATAATATATTTATATATATATTATTTGCATTAAAGAATATATTAGATTTTCAGTCACGATAGATTTAATCAGTCTTTAAGTCATTATTTTAGTCGCTATTTGGGTTAAAATCTGCAAAAAAAAGCACTAATATTAGTTAAAAGGAAAATTTATATTTTTATAAATTAAATAGGGTTAGTATTATGGATGTTGAATCAGATTTTAATAATTTATCGAATCTATGCCCTGAATGTGAGGGCAAGATTATTTCACTACATGAGAAAGGAGAAACTGTATGCGGACAGTGTGGTTTAGTTATAAGTGAGCGAATTGTAGATATATCTCATAGTGGTAAAAGAGCTTTTACTAAACAGGAAAAAGAATTAAGAGAAAGGACAGGATCTCCAATTTCAATTTTATTACCAGATATGGGTTTGAGTACAATTATAGATAAAAGTAATATTAAAAGCCCTGATTTGAAAAGAGCTGCAAAATGGAATTCCCGTATGACCTGGGATAAGAGGAATATGTTAATTGCTACAACCGAATTAAAGCGAATTGGGAGTAATTTAAACTTACCTAACCATGTTAAAAAAGCAGCAATACGATTATATATAGAAGCTTTCAAAAAGAAATTGCTCCGTGGAAGATCAATTAATGGAATGGTTGCTGCATGTTTATATTTTGCATGTAGAGAACGAAAGATTCCAAGAACTTTGCAAGAGATTTTAGATCAGACATCCATTAGCGCTAAAAATGTTAGAAGATGTTATAGAACATTGATTAGGGAATTAAATTTAAAAGCGCCTTCTACAGATCCCATTTCACTTATCCCGAGATTTATAGCGGAATTAGAGTTAGATGTAGAGGCTGAAAATGCTACAATTAAAATTTTGCAATCATTTACTGCAAAATATTCTACAAGTGGGAAAGACCCGAAGGGTTTATGTGCAGGAGCTCTATATTTAGTTTGTAAAAAAACAGATAAAAAAATATCTCAGAAGGAAATTGCAAGTCTTGTAGGTGTAACTGAGGTTACTCTTCGCTCGCGATATAAAGAACTTGTAAAAATGTTAAATATAATGGTTTAACTTAAAAAATAAACTATATTTTTTTAATCTTCTTTATTTAATATTAATTTAATAAAGTCTGGCAAAGTTAATAAATATCCTTGAGCATTTGGTAATTGTTCTTTGATTTTAATAAATAATTGAGAATAATTTTCTGCTTTTTCCTTCTGTTTAAGTATATCATTCCGAGTTTGTTCTCTTATTGGTTCCACTGGAATTCCTCTCATTACTGCTCGCGCAGGTATCGTTAAACCCGGTGGAACTTGACTATTATTTAGAATTATTGCCCCTTCACCAATGGAAGCCTCTTCATAAATTAAGGTGCCCTCTTTCACTTGAATGTAATCTTCTAAAAAACATCCTAAAAGAGTCACTCCAGACTCTATGATACAATATCTCCCTATATTTATTGAACTTTTTTGTGAACGTGTTAACATTATAACTCCATCAAAAATAGTTGAATATTCTCCTATAATAATCGGTGAATTTTCTGCACGAATGATTGATCCTGGCCAAATAATCACATTATCATTGATATGTACATCTCCAATCAATGTCGCCATAGGTGACACATAACTTTTTGGACTTATATCTGGTTTTTTCCCATTATACTCCATTATTGTCATAATATTGTCACAAATGATTTTTATAAATAAATTAAAAACTGTAATATTTTAAATTCAAAGTATATCTTAAAAAATTTAAACTTTTATTAAGTCTCTTAGATATATGTTCTAATAGGGTCTTTAGATTCAAATAATGTGAATTCAATTTCAGGAAGTTCTAAACTCAAGATTTTACTTAATTTTCTCATCGCTAATAATCCATTCTTATAATGTGATGTTTCTATCAAACTTAATCCCATATCTCTAGCAAAACTTGCATCAAAATGATTAAGTTTTCCCGAAATATAACAATCACATCCAAATTTCATTGCTCTTTTAATGTAATTTATATTTGATATGTGTAAGCCTACGATACAGATTCTTTTTATGTGGTTTTTAAGATTTCCAACATACGAAACAGTTTTTAAATTTAAGTTAGTTTTTATCCGCTCGATCAAATTTTCTAATGTAAATGGATTTTTTTGATTTAAATAAGCCAATGGTGAACAAATTCTTCCAATAGGGATTTTTCTCCCTTCATTGTTTTTAATTTCAAATATATTCTCTAATTTTAGATAGAGTGCTTCTACAATGGTATCTGAAATCCCTCCTTCTGCTGCGACAAATGAAGAATTTAGTACAAATATTGATATTGGAAATTTCGAAAGTAATGACAATTTATTTATTATTGTCTGATTAAATTTTTTTACCGGTTTGTTAATTAGACTGTGTTGGGATATTATTAAATTAACCTTATTTTTTAGAGCAAAATGAATTGCTTCTAAACTTAAATCAATTGTGAGCATTACCTTCTTTATTATTTTACTTTTTCTATTCTTGTCATAATGTAATCCATATATTTCAGAGTTTGACCTAAAAGCTTTAGGAGATATTTTAGTTTTCAAAATCGCTTCTAGTTCTTGAAGCATCATTAATATCACAATATAAAAGCACTAAGAAAAAAAATTTCAATATTTTAATATGATATAACTGAGTAAAGGTTTATTAATTTTAAATTAAAATATATAAATTAAACCAAAAATATCTCAAGATAAAATAAGGTTTAATTTACATGAAAAAAAAAGATTGTCTATTTTGTAAAATAATAAATAGGGAAATTCCTTCAAAAATTATATTTGAAAATGACTTAAATCTTGCGTTTTTAGATATTTCTCCTATTTCTAAGGGACACACAATCGTTATTCCTAAAAACCATTACTTAAATCTAGAGGATATTCCTGATAAAGAACTTACTGAATTATATAAAGTTGTAAAGAGTTTAGCAATTACTATTCATCAGAAACTAAAAATTGATGGATATAATATACTTCAAAATAACTTTGAAGCTGCTGGCCAAGTAATAAGGCATTTTCACGTCCATATCATACCCCGAAATTTGGATGATGAAAAATTTCGAATTAAGATTCCAAGAGCTCAAGCATCTTTGGAAGAGCTTAATGAAGTATTTAATATTTTAATTTCATAATGCAATCTACTTAATTCTATTTTTATTTAAAAACTGTTTGGTTTAAATATTAGATTTTTAAAATACAATAGCAATGAATTTTAAAAATCTCATTATAAAATTTGGATCCAAAATTAAGAAATTTTTCTCCGATGAATATGGAGGGAATCTTGTCGAATATGCTTTACTAATTGGCTTTGCTTTATTTGTTTTTTTTATCATTGTCGGAGTTATTACATCAATATTAGATTGGACAGTAGGACTTTCAAATGGGTTTTTAGAGTTATTTAAATGATGAATAAGGTTTTAAATACTCAAATAATCAAGATTCTACTTTATTTTAACGATTTTATTATCAATAAACATAAAATCATATTCTTCACCCCATTCATCAAGATGATTTATTACATATTCCGAGTCTAGATTTAAATGATTCACGAATACTTCAAAAGGTATTTTATCTGCTCTTCTCAGATATTTTCTAATTTTGTGTTCAAAATCAGATTTATCAGGGGGTTTTTCTTTTCTTTTTCTTGCTCTTAACTTTTCTAAAAGCGGATCATTTCTGCTATCGTTAAAAAAATATTCTACAATATTACTAATTACTTGAGCTCTTGTAGCCCCAAAAACATCAACTAACTCTTCAATTAGTTTCATATAACTTTTATTGAGGGTAACTGTCGTTCTAGTAGTTTCAGTCATGATTTGCTTGAAAAAATATTATTCTACATAAAGTTAAGAAAGTTATTCATTTTTAAATTTTATGCTAGTTTATGATAATAATGCATAAATAAGCATCATTTATATATCATTTGGACCTTATTAGATCATAAGAATCAATTTTTTCACTTAAATTATTAAAAAGTCGAAAAATTGTCGTGTTTATATCTTAATAAGAAGTGGAGGAATAATCATGGTTGATAAAACTTTAATCAAGAATTATAAAGACTCGAATATATATTTATCACCGATTCAATCTAATTTAGTAAAGACCTTAGAGGAAATTGGGCCAGCAACTCGAAGTAAATTAGTAAAAGAACTTAAAACTCCAAGAACAACTATTTATGATAATCTAATTAAACTGCAAAAAAGAAGATTAATCGAAAAATTTTCACGGAATGACGGAAAAAGAGGTCGTCCTCTTGTTTTTTGGAAGTTAAAAGACTAAATATTTTTTTTTCATTTTTTCTAGAGATCATAATAACCTATTAAAAAAACAATAAAATTGAAATAGACTCCTAAATTTCCACTGCAAATTTTATTTGTGGGGCAAAAAAAAAAATCTAGTAATATATTTAAGAATAAGGCCCAGTAAATTTTACTTTAAAAATATTTAAATAATTCTATTAAATAATAAATAATGAGAATATTCAAATTACTCTTCTATTTATTCGATAGGGAATTGTCCAATTGAAATAATGGACTATCAAGCGAATTCTATTTATAAAAATTATTAGAATGATGCAAATTAAGATTTTTTATTTTGGAATATAATAATATTCATTAATTCGCTTTTGATATATATCCTTCTTGCTTCCCAGTTTATTAACTCGAGGTCTTTTAGTTATAGAATCTCTTCTAAAAGTAATTCCCATCATCTTTAGGAAGGTATTAAATCCATCTCTTAAATTTTGAGGTGGCAAAGCATTGCCTTTTAATCCTGGAGTACCATTAAATACTAATATAGAATCTGCTATAAAATCTTGTGTTATAATATCATGTTCTACAACAAAACCTGATTTTTTTAACTCTTCGATTGATTTTCTTAGTAATTGAGCAACCTGCAATCTCATCTCAACATCTAAAAAGGCTGAGGGCTCATCTAATAAATAAACATCTGCTTCGGCTGAAAGACACTTCGCAATTGCCACTCGTTGCAATTCTCCACCACTTAGTTCAGAAAAACACCTTTCTTTTATATTTTCTAGATTTAAATTATTTATTAATCTCTTTTTATAAGATTGACTTAAATGGGTTGCTAATTTAATCTGTGAAATAAGATCAGATACAAACCCATCTTCCTCCATTTTAATATATTGTGGTTTCACAATAACTTTTAATTTTTGAGTATTATCTAGATTAATTTCCTTATTGAATTGATTAATACTAGTAGTGATTATATTAGCAAGTGAATTTATAAATGTAGTTTTACCGATACCATTTGGACCTAAAATGCCAATAATCTCACCAGCATGAATTTCACTTCCAGATGCTGTCAAATGGAAGCTCCCTAATGAAATCTCAATATCATCATAAGAAAAAACAACATCACCAGAATCATATAGAGATTCTTGAGGTGGACGTTCATGAAAAGTAATAGGTTCCTCCCTGAATCTAACATTTTCATCTTTAATATATCCATTTAAATAAATGTTAATACCAACTCTAACACCCTGAGGATGTGAAACTATTCCATATACTCCAGGTTGTCCATATAAAATTGAAACAAAGTCACTTAAATAATCCAAAATAGCTAAATCATGTTCAACTACAATAACAGTCTTATTTTTTTCGGATAAACGACGAATTAGTTTAGCCATATTAATTCTTTCACTTACATCCAAATATGAACTGGGCTCATCAATTAAATATACGTCTCCATCTTTAAGATAAGCTGCTGCAATAGCTACTCTTTGTAATTCCCCACCTGATAAAACGGCTATTTCTCTGTCTAGGATTTCATTAAGATTTAAGATGTCAGAAATTTGACCTATCTGTTCCCTAACATCATTTTTAATTAGAAGATCAAATACTTTTCCTGATACAAATTTTGGGATTACTGTAATATTTTGAGGTTTATGAATAATATTGATCTTATTTTCATTAATATCATTGAAATATTGATGTAACTCTGAACCTTTAAAATGTTCGATTATATCTTTCCAATCTGGAGCTTCCTCTCCAAATTTTCCTAAATTGATTTTTAATTCATTTGAAAGTAATTTTAGTAGTGTACTTTTTCCAATTCCATTTTGTCCAATTAACCCAAGAACTTTTCCTTTTTTAGGGATTGCCATTCGAAATAATGAAAACTGATCTTGGTCATATCGAAATGACATTTGATTTTCCAAAGGATCGGGTAAATTTATAATACTAATTGCATTAAAAGGACACTTCTTAATACATATACCTTCTCCAGAACACAGACTTTCAGTAATGATTACATGCTTCTCATCAGGGCTTAAAACTATTGTTTTATCCCCTGTTCTCACTCTAGGGCAATATTTTATACAAGGTTTTTCGCCAAAAGGGCTACATTTGTTTGGTTTACAAAAGTCTTGATTTAATACAGCAATCCTCATTATTTAGTTCACAATCACTAAAAAGTAAAAATGAAAAATACAATCTGTTTACGTTGAATATACTATTATACATAATAGAAAAATTTTTGTAATACGAGATATTAAATCATTAAAGATAAAGCAGTATAGTGAAGAAATATTGAGTGAAGATTTTCCAGTTCATTGGGTACAAGAAATTGTTGAAGAAATCTACGCTCGTAAACCTGATGAAATAACCCTTTCTACAGGTAAAACACCATCAGGGCATATACATTTAGGTATATTACGAGAGATCATAATTTGTGATGCTTTAAGAAGGGTTTTTGAAAAAAATGGCAAAATCGTGAAAAATTTATTATTCTTCGATAGTTTAGATGCAGCTAAGAGATTTCCAGAATATATCGCCGAAGATTTTCAAAAAAACCATCTTGGAAAACCTTTTGCCATGATTCCATGTCCTTATAAAGATTGTAAATGTGAAAGTTGGGCATACCATTTTGGTAATGAATTAATAGAAACATTTCCTGATTTTGGAATAGAAACTACTGTAATATGGTCACATGAATTATATAAAACAAAAGCAATGCAAGAAAAAATAAAAATTTCTCTGGATAATACTGGAAAAATTAAAGAGATTTTGAGAAAATATATATTACCAACATTGAAAGAAGAATTGAAAGAAGAATTTATTAAATTGCAAAAAAAATGGTTACCAGTTATGGTAATTTGTGAGGAATGTAATGCAATTCAGCATCTCGACAAAGATGGTTCTATTAAACCAAACAGAGCAATAGAATATCTTCATGATGAAGAAAAAGTAGCCTATATATGCAACGCGTGTGGACACTCTGGGAAATTATCTATTTGGAGTGGTAGGTTGAAATTGAATTGGCGAGTAGATTGGCCAGCAAAATGGACAATCTACAAAACGACATGTGAGCCAGCAGGCAAGGATCATAGTGTAAAAGGCGGAGCTTATGATACTGGCCTAGAATTATGTAAAAAAATCTTTGGATATGAAGGTCCTGTGAAAGTTCCTTATGAATGGTTAAGACTTGGAGATTATGATATGAAAACATCTAAAGGCATTGTATTTACTCCGAAAAAGTATCTAGAAATAGCTGATCCAAAGATTTATAGAACAATTATTTTAAGAACAATTCCATTAAAGCATATAGCCTTTAGGATTGAAGAACTTCCCCAATATTATGAATATTATGAAAAAATGGAAAATTCTTATTATAATGTAGAAAAGACAGACGATTCTGAAGAATGGAGATTTCTTAATTACATCTTTCCTTTAACCCAGATAAAAAGTGTACCTGAAAAAAAATCAAGAAGATTACCTTTGAAACTTCTAACATTTCTTACTCAAATTCAAAATATTTTAAGCTTGGATAAACTCTATGAAAAGGCAAAATCTTACATGGAAAAACACAAATTTGAAAATGTAATTAGCATTGAAGAATTTGAAGTACTTCTTAACCAAACAAATAAGTGGATTGAAGAAGTAGAAAAAATATTGGATAATGAAAAAGATTCCAAAGTTAAAGAAGAAATTGTAAAAAAGGTAGAGATATTCAGAATTCCCGATGAAATAAATGGGAGTATAATAAAGAAATTGAGTGAAAAACAAATCAATGGAATCCATCTCTTAAGAAAATTCTTTAAAGAAAACCCTGATTTAGAGGCTGATTCTATTCAAAATGAGATTTTTTCTATCGCAAAAAAAGAATTAAATCTTCCCCCAAGGAAATTGTTTGAAGCAGCATATCAAATTATATTTGGTAAAAAAAGTGGTCCTCGATTAGGATCTTTTTTATCCTTATTAGATAAAAATTGGCTACTAGAAAGGTTTAATATCTAATTTTTTAAATAATCTCTATTAAAAAAGAAAACAACTATGAATCAACGATTTTTTTTTCTTTTGAATAATTTTCTTTTTTTCTTCTCTTTTAATTTTTCATAACATTTAGGGCAATAAGAAAAAGCTTCGGAAATCATCTCTCCACATTTTTTACAATGTTTATGAGGGTAAATATAAACCTCGACTGCTTTTTTATATCGTTCGAATTTGCTCAAGTCAAAACTCCAATTATTTGTATTTATATAATATCCAATTGATTTTAACTTTTTCATTCTGTGTTTTTAAATTCTAGAATTACAGTATTTCTGACTAAATTATTTTTTTTATTTTTCCACCAATTTAGAAATTTTCATAAGAGTGAAGCTGAAAGGATTTTTAATGCTTTTTCTGTTTTTTAAAAAAAAAATCTATGTTTTTATAAATCTTATTGAAAATATTAATGAAATGGTTAAAAAAGGTAAGTATAAACTTTTTTCATATTTAATTGAAAATCACTTAATCTACTATAAGAGTCTAGGTAAAAATGATAAAATTATAGCATTTGCTATTATAGATGATTTAAATAATAATCTAATTGAAACTGTCCTAAATGAGTTTTTAAGAAAAAGGTTAATTCAATATTATTCTATCCAAATTGATATTAGTGAAAAATACAAGACATCATTATTCCTAAATTTTGAAGATACAAAAAAAGAGAGTATAATTAAAGCTTTTAATATAATTCAACAAGAAATGGTTGAAACTAATATTCCTTTTAAATTTCTAAAAGAAAAAAATTTGGAGAAAACCTTTATCACTTCAATCTTCGAAGAAATAAATTTAAATACATCTATTACTAAAACTTCTGATTCTATTTTGATTTCAGATGTAAAAAAGTCAAGAATTTTTAATTTTTTCAGGATTAACCTGGATACTCTTAGAAAAAAAAAGGAAGCTTTTATCTATAACTTTTCAAATTTAATTAGAAATCTTGGTAGAAAAGGACTTCTAATATTTCATTTTAGAATGGATCATCATGAAAACATTAAATTGACCTGTTATTTCGCAGAGAAATGTGAAATTAACGGGAAATCTTTTAATATGGAGAAAAATATTAATAATTTTTTTTATTGTAATTTAATAAAAAGGCAAGAAATTAAGATTAAAGCAATATCTAATTTATTTTGGAGATTAGGAATTACAGGTCACAATTTTTTCTTTATCGATTTTGAAAATCTGTTCAATAATAAAAAACTTCCTTGTTCATTAGATTTATTAGAAATTAATGAGTTAGTTGAACATAAATTATTAAAGAATCAAATTGAATATATCAAACTAAGTAAAAACCTGTACTTTATTAACCAAAATAATTTATTTTTAATATTACAGGATCTTGATTCTAATTATATTTATGAAATTATTGAAAAGTATTATCCCAAATATTTCATTTACATTTTGATATTAAATTATTTGGGGTATGAAAAATTATTAGAAATTGAATCAATTAACTTAATAGAAAATATAGAAATTATTAATCCCATGAAAATTCAAAAGTTCAGCTATGAAAAATTTAAAAGATATAGCTAAAATATTCCCAAATCAATAGCAATATCTTGAGCTGAATAATCTGGATGCAATTTGATGAAAGCCTTTTTCTCTCCTTTAGGTGTAATCATTGTATTAACTTTTATTACTTTGACATTATGAATCCTTTCAATTGCTCTTTTAATTTGACTCTTATTAGCGGTTCTATTCACCATAAAGACTAATTTATTTTCTTTTTCAATCAAATCAAAAGTCTTTTCGGTTATTAAAGGCTTTTTAATTACTTTATAAAATAACTCCAATTAAATTAACACCTCATAATTATTTAATTCATTGAAAGCAGATTGAGTCCAAAGAATTAATCGACCCGATTCTCCTCCTGGGGCTAAATTGCTAATAGATAAATTTTCAATTTTAATAACATCTGTTCCTGGAATGTTCCTCGAAGCTTTAATAATTCCAAAATCATCTTTAATTACGATTAAAATTCCCTTTTTGTTTTTATATTTTCGACCTCTAATTTTACCTTTTCCTGCTCTAATCTTTTTACTTTTCTTAATTCTAATTATTTCTCTTTCTAAACCTAAATTACACAATATTGAATAAATCTTTGCAGTTTTTTTAATAGTTTGGATTTTATCATCAACAACTAAAGGAATATCAGGGATATTTTCAACATAATACCCTCTCTTCTCAATCCAAGATTTATTTCCAGAAGCAGAAATAGCTGAAATTATAGATGATTTATGTAACTTTTTATTTATCTTTTTCTTTCCTTTTTTTTCACTCTTTATTGGATGTGCGCGGCGTCCTCCTTTAGCAAAAGGGACTCTCCCCACAGATCTAGCCGTAATAAATCCACTTCCTTTTATTCTTGGAGCTCTGGACATACCATGACCCGTTCCCCAACTTTCTGCTGTATTTCTTAACCCCGCTCGATTATCTCTCCCTTGGATTTGTTTTATTTTGCTTTGATAAATAGTGTTCGCCGTTTGAATAAGATCAAATCTAGGTTTTACATTAAATATTTTTGGCTTGTCAATAAGTCCTTTTTTCTTTCCTTCTAAACTGTAAAAATTGATTTTTTCCATAATATCACCTAGAATTTTAAGTTTTATTTTCTTTGTTGGCTCTCTCGGCTTATAAACGTAATTTCAGGGATGTTCAAATCAAAGGATCTTAGCGGTCGGATTGTTTTTCTTAATCTTATTAATCTTTTCTTAGTACCTGGAATTGATCCAAGAACAAGTATATAATCTCCTTGAATTTTGCCATACCTAATAAAACCTCCTTTTGGATTGATCTCTTCTTCATTTTCACCAATTAGCATTAACCTTTTATGATATTCAGTTCTTTGATGAAATCCAAATTGACCTGCACGTGGTACTGTATAAAGGACTCTTGCAGGATGCCAAGGACCAATGCAAGCTACAGCTCTGCGTATTTTATTATTTTTACGGGTAAGAATTTTAACTCCAAATCTTTTAACAGGACCTTGGAATCCTTTTCCTTTAGTGACTGCAATGACATCTATTAATTCTCCCTCTGACAAAACATCTCTTGCTCTGATTTCTTTACCAAGATTATTATAAGCAAAATCAAATTCGGCTTTAGGATCCTTTATTGAATTAATCTTAATTTCAATAATATCTGGCTTTTTTCTAGGCAATGATGTTTTATAAGGTTGTGTTTGAAAAATCCCTCTAATTTCACTATCGTTGTTTAATTCCTCATAAATTTCTCTTTTAATTTCTTTAGCGTTATATTTTTCTAAATTTGGGAGATTTACTTTCCTTAATAAATAATTATTAAATTCATTAGTATATAATTCTCCAACAATATATTTTCCGTATTCATCTTTATTGTAAACTCTAACCCCGATAAGAATTAATGGTGGAACCTCAATAATTGTAACTGGTTTCATCAATTCTTTTCCATAATAAGGACTATTTTTTTGATCCTCAATATATGTGATATGAGTCATTCCTACTTTAAATCCTGCAAAACCAAGGAAATTAATCTCATCAGAACTGTCTAACCAATGTCGTATACGAGCTTTTATTAGTGTTGCTCTTTTTCTAGGTAGAAATGCTAATGATCCATGTCTGGGTGCATGCTTTTTACGATGAGCCATAATTTACCACACTGACTTTTGGATATGAATTTTCTAAAATAAATAAATTTTTTGATTTAGATATTGGTTTGCTATTGTTCACTTAGAGATAAAAAGGGGTTATTTAAATTTTTCTTTATAAAAAAATGTTTAAATGGCTTTAAAAGATCTAACTTATTTTAAAGAAAAAGAAAATCTAGATGGTACAAAGGATTTTATTTTAATCATAAATTGTTTTAACTGCTCTCAAAAAAAAAATAATTTCTTTACATCTAATAATTGTATCTTCTGTTTCCTAAACGCATTATATAAGCACAAAGAGCGAAAATTTAACTATATATCTATATTGTGGTATGACATTTTGATAAATAGCGATCATTTCAAATTTATTATGGAATATTTTAGTATTTTAAAAAAAATCAGAAAATTAAATTATAAAATTGAAAAAACAAGAAATCAAATATGCAAATTTAAAGAATTCAAATGTAAAATCTTTCCAGAATTTTTCTCTTTATATAAAATTAAAGATAATGAAATACTTAATCCAATTTTGGTTTATAAGACTATTGTAAAGAGATCAAAGATTTTAATAATAAGAAATAATATAGATTCAAATTGTCAAAGCTGTTATTATTATATTGAAAATCAACTAAAAGAAATTCTTAAGCTATTCAATAAATTGAGAATTATTCAAAAATTTAAAAATTATCAAATCTATAAAAAAAAGCATAATTATTATAATAACTTTTATGAATACTTGTGTAAAGGCAATCCAATTTTAGGTGATAAAGCCCAAAAACTTCAACCGATGAGAATAAGTAGCGATGATAAGTTATTAGAGACTTATAACACTGGAAAACACGATATTTTTAAGGTTCAAATTTATGAAAAATCATATGAAAATGAGAAAGAATATCGTGTTAGTTTCTTCTATAAAGGAGAGCCAAAAGAAGATTACTTTGAAAAAATTATTCAAGATATCCACCAAAATACCGAAATTAGTGAATTTTTTCATATAATTCCTTTAGAGACTTTAATAGAAATGTACGAGGCCGAAACAATAAAAATTTTACATTCAAAATATAAATTTACAGAATCAATTAATAAAAAGATAGGATTTATAACTGCATTAAAAAAATTAAATCTTGAAAAACTATTTTCATTATTAGTTGATGATTTTATAGAGGAAATATTCTTAGATTCTCCTGAAGATGAAATTTATATAAATCACCAGTCCTATTCTCGATGTCGAACTGAAATAAGATTTAACACAAAAGAGATCGAACGTATAAAAACATATTTTAGGTTATATAGTGGTCAAAGGCTCGATTATATGAATCCAATCATTAAGTTTGTCATAAAAAATAAATACTTCTACTGCAGGTTTGCTATTGATATAGAGCCAATTCAAGTAAATAATTTTGCTTTAGATATAAGGAAACTTAACAAAAATGTGTTAACAATTCAAGATTTACTAAAAATGGGTACAATGGATCCACTAATAGCATCATTCTTATATTTTAATATCCTTCATAGGAAAAATATAACTGTTACTGGGGAGACTGATACAGGAAAAACAACTTTAATTAATGCTTTAGATTTATTAACACCAAAAGAATTTAGAAAGATCTATATAGAAGATATTACCGAATCATTAAATCAATTTGAATATGGAAAGCATCAGCTAAAATATAAGGTTGATTCATTAGAAGAATCTATTAGAGAAAAATATTCGAAAAGTAATCAAATAAAAACCCTCCTTCACCGAACACCCGATATTATCTTTTTAGGTGAAATTCTAACAAAAGATGAAACAGAGGCAATGTTTCATTGCCTTGCTGCTGGATTAAGAGGATTTCAAACAATTCATTCTAAAAACATTGATTCGCTTCTAAATCGGTTTATTTATCACTTTAATATTAATAGTTCATGCTTAAATGATTTGGATCTAATTATTTTGATGAAAAAAGATTTAAACTGCAGAAGAGTCGTAGGAATTTTTGAGATTTACCAAGATCCTGAAAGAAAGAATAACTCTTATAATTCTATATTTGAATATAATCCAGAAACAAAAAAATGGTTATTAACTAAATCACTTTATAATACCAAAGTACTTTCAGAATTGAAAAAATATAAAAACTTAAGTAATGACCATTTCTTAGCAATTATTAAAATCTACAATGAAATTTTCGAATTCCTAATAAATATTAATAATATTGATAATTTTGAATTAATAGATTTCTTCCATAAAGTTTCTTATTATTCTCTAATCTCTATTGATACATTAAATGATTTTTGGAATAAATGGAAAAAGAATCGAAGTTTAAATTTTTAAATTTGTATTGAATTATATGACAAATTTAGTGGAAAAATCTTTATTAATCGGTTTTGGAATTTTTACATTAACAATTTTTTCTTCTATCCTAGTTCCTTATTTAGGAAAAATTGCTGAGTTTAATCAGAATGAAAGGAATAATTTAGATTTGTATATGACGTTTATTGATGAAATTCACCAAGGAATCACTTTTGTGGCTCAGAGTCCAAATCAAAAATATCTTAAGAATATCGAATACCCAAATAATTGTAATATAACTATATATGACCATCTCATTAAATATGAGTTTCTTGTAGAAAATAGGATTTGTATTAAAATTATAGAATATAATAATACCTTTATCAATTCTTATTTTAACAGTATACCTCCACAAACATATCTTCTAAATATTACGCGTTATTTGTCTTTAATTAAAGTTAATATAATCAATTTAAACTGAAATTTTTAATAGTATGAAAAAACTTGAAAATTATCTTCACTTCTGTCAGAAATTCCATAATTATCGTATACCTAAACTAAAATTTAAGGTATTAAATGAGAAGTATATCTACTTATATAGAAATTTATATGATATTGAAGAGGATGATATTAATAAAGCCAGTTTTATTATAAGTTTAACCTCCTTTAGTCTTATTGTAATATTTTCAATTCTCTTTTTAGACTTAAATCTTTTAATAATACTCTTATACTCAATTATTTTATCCTTTATCCTCTCATATAGGTTTAGTTTAATTCTCTACCATGAAATTAATAAAAAAGAATCAGAAATTAATGCATCACTTCATATAATCAAGATTGATTTTTCTTTAATTCAAAAAACATTAAAACACAATTCCGATCTTTGCCTCAATTTTATAATGTTAATGAATGATTACAATCATCTATTTTTAGGCAATTTTAAGAGTATTCTAAAGAGAATTCATGAAGGGCATTTACCTGAACTACAATTATCAAAATTAACAACTCCATCAGAGGATTTTAATCAGTATCTAAAGAATTTATTAATTAATAATTTTGATAACAATAACATATTTAATGATTATGAAGAAAGCACATTAGAAAAAAGATTTAAAGTCTATCTTAGAGAAATTCAATCAAAAATCAGTCTACTTTTTTTTATTGGCATATTTTTCCCGATAGGACTATGCTTTTTGATTTTATTTCAATTAATAAACCTAATGATTCTAATTTTTGTAATTCCTTTTTTTTTATATTTTTTAAATATTTTATTTCGCAAGTTTGTAAAAAAAAATTTTTATTTGATAGGAGTTTTAAGCAAGTATTCAACCTTAGAAAAGAAATGTTTTAATGAATTTTTGTTTTTTTTAAAGAGCTTTGCTGTTAATTTAGCGTATAACATATCTCCTGAAAGTGCCTTTATTAGATCATATGAACAGAATAGAAATGTACTTGAACTAATTGGGCAAACTATAAAAAATCAA